>JAUPVT010000029.1 GCA_030916885.1 Chlamydiota bacterium | reverse complement strand
TCAGCATTCTTAGTAAAAGCTGCTTTTGTCCAATTAGCGGAGCCTGTAATCAGAATTTCTTGATCTATTACACAAAGTTTATGATGGAGTAGATGTGCAGCTTGACTAGCACAAACAGAAACTCCTTGAGCTTTTAGCTGCTCTGATGCTTTTTTACTAGCTCCTTTGGCACTATAGCCATCTAAGACAACATGTAAGCGTACATTGCGATTTTTTGCAGAGATCAGAGCATCGCAAATAAGAGGATGGGTTAAGGTAAATGCCGCTACATCGATTGTTTTTTTTGCTTGGTTGATTAGCTGTAATATACGAGCAAGTGCTTCTTTCCCAGCTGTTGGCAATAAAAAGGCTTCAGCTTGTTGTTGATTTATTTCAAAGGGGTAATAAGAGTCAATAGAGTCTTGAAGAAAACTAGCAAGCGGTGGGTGATATAAGCCAACTACAAGATTAGAATGATGAAGAAGAGAAGAGGGGGTAAAATTAGCAGAACCTAAAAAAATTAGCTCTTTATCTAAAACCAGGATCTTTCTATGCATCAATCCTTTTGTCTTTACTTGGTAAAGAGAGCAAGTAGATTTAAGTTTTTTATGTAGTTTGGGGGATGCTGAAGAGTCGTAATAGACTTCAATGGGGATATTTAATCCCTTTTGCTTGAGCATATGAATTAAGCTGGCATCTGTTAATCCATAGATACTTAAATAAACATGTGATTTAGTTTCTTTAATCGATTGATAGAATACAGCTTTAATATCATCTCTTGTTTGATTGGAATAAAAAATCAGAGGATTTTCAAGAGAAGGAAAAGTAACGGAGGTTACAGTAAATACAAGCCAAAAGAAAAATAGAGGAAGGCTACCTATCAGGAGGGAAAGGAAAACTCTAAAAAAGAGAAAACCTGATAGGTTATGCCGAAATAAAAAAAAATTAAAACTTTTCACCTTTTTCGCGAAGCTCACGAACAATGGCAGGTAAGCCATTTTTATTAATTGTACGTAGAGCGTTTGCTGATAGAGTTAAACTAATAAAACGATTTTCTTCTGCAAACCATAAACGTTTTTTAATTAAATTTGGTTGAAAACGGCGTTTTTTTATTCCAGTGATCTTTAAGCCAATTCCCTTCTTTTTCTTTGGAATTCCACGAATTGCATAGGATTTTCCTCGAACAGGGCGTTTTCCGGTAACTTGACATCTCTTAGACATCTTTCCTTTACTCCTGTGATTCTTATAAAAGAAAAGATCTTAGCAACTTAAAACTTATTGAACAAGAATATTTCAGGTTGCTAGGGTGAATTTAACTTCCAGGAGAAAAATGTGAAAGAAATATATGCAGATTTTGTCGTTATTGGTTCTGGTCCTGCTGGACAAAAGGCGGCTATTCAAGCCTCAAAAATGGGTAAAAAAGTGCTTGTTATTGAAAAAGACTCTGTATTGGGAGGAGCATCTTTAAACTCTGGTACAATTCCATCTAAATCTTTAAGAGAAGCGATTTTAGACCTTACAGATTTTTATAAAAGAAGTTTTTATGGAAAAAATTGCCCTTTAAAAGAGGTTTCTATTAATGATTTAAACTATCGACTTACATTTATTTTGGAAGAACAAAGAAAGATTGTATTAAAGCAATTTGAAAAAAATCATGTTCAAGTCATTCACGGGATAGCTTGTTTTAAAGATGCTCACCATATTGATGTGCTTAAAGATCAAAAGATTTTATATAGAGTAGAGGGACAATATTTTTTGATAGGAACTGGTTCTAGACCACGTAATCCTAACTCTGTTCCTTTTGATAATCAAAAAATTTTAGATTCCACTAGATTACTTTCTATTGATCATTTACCAAAAACACTTCTTGTATTAGGAGGGGGGATTATTGGTTCTGAATATGCTAGTTTTTTTGCTGCTCTAGGAACAAAAGTGACCGTTATTGATAAAAAGTCTCATCTGTTACCTCTTTTAGACTCGGAAATTGGTTTGCATTTACAAAAATCTCTAAATGCAATTGGACTTAAAATGTTGGGAAATAAAGAGTTAGATGTAATTGAGAAGAAAGATGATTTTGTAAGAGTAACTTTTAAAGATAAAACACATGTGCAAGCAGAGGTTTTATTATATGCTCTGGGAAGAAGTGCAAATGTCGAGCATTTACATATTGAGAATCTGGGAATCTCTCTTGATAAATTTGGCTATATTCCCGTAAATGCTCTTTTTCAAGTAAAAAGATCTGATGAGACAACACTGCGCAATATTTATGCAGTAGGTGACGTTATTGGGGGGCCAGCTCTTGCTTCCACAAGCATGGAGCAAGGTAGATTAGCAGCACGAAACGCTTTTGGTGCAAAAACCCATCATTTTCCTGATTTCTACCCAATTGGCATTTATACAATTCCAGAAATTTCTTCATGTGGTTATACTGAAAATCAACTTAAAGAACTTGATTTTAGGTATGAGATTGGAAGAGCTTACTATTACGAAATTGCTAAAAATCAAATCATTGGAAATGATCCAGGTATATTTAAAATTTTATTTCATGCAGATACATTAGAAATTTTAGGAATTCATATTATAGGTCGAGCAGCAACAGAGTTGATCCATATCGGGCAAGTAGCAATGAGCTTTAACGCAAAGATTGATTATTTTATCAATCAAGTGTTTAACTATCCGACTTATGCGGAAGGTTACCGCATTGCAGCTCTAAATGGTTTTAACAAACTCAAGCATAAAAAGTAGGATATCATGGCAATTTACGATATTTCTGAAGTCACAAAAGTAGAATCTATAGATGAGTCTTCTTCAGACAAGGAATTCTTTAAGAACCCAGAAGAATCGGTTGTTAAGTCACTTAAGCAAAAAGATTGCATTCTTTCGGCAGTCTTAGCGCGCTTGTTTTTTGTGCTTTTGTTTTTGGGGGATTGTCTTTGGATTATTTATGCATTATTATTATTTATTGTATCAGGAGTTGGGATACTGCTTAGTTTAGGGAAGGTTAAAGGATTCTCTAAGCTTAACGCAACAGCACGGCTTACTATCAAAAGAGCTATGGTCTGTGGGATCTCTTTGTTTATTGCCTTATTTAATCCTGCATTTGGGATCATGATTGCTTGTACATATTTTTTAATGTACGACAAGTCGGGAATTGAAGAAGTGATACCTTCTTCTCTGCGTTCGCAATTTAGCGATTTTTTTCAAAAAAATAAGTGACTATTCCTAGTTGCTATTTCCTGGAGAGAAACCCCAAGGCTATGGTAAAATAGACTCAAATTTTTTTTACCGGAGAATTATTTTACCCATGACAAAAGGCTGCCCTCAAACGCGCTTAGCCATGCTGTGGACAAATCTTGCTAGTGAACCTCTTCTGTCATTGTATACCCTTTTGCCATTCATCTTGCGTAAAGAATATGTAGCAAATGTATTCCAGCTTTCTATTTTTCTCACACTGCGCCCCGTTTTGTCTCTTCTTTCTTTTTGCTGGAGCGCTTATTTTAAAAAGGGAAAATCTCACTTAATAGCTAATCTAGTAAGTGCTTTCCTTTTGACCTATTTGCCCTTTGTTTTTTTACCCTGGATAGAAAATTTTTCTTTTTTTCTATTTGCCGCTGCTTCTTATCAGTTATTCAGTAAAGCTGCTATTCCTTCCTTAATCGAAATTATTAAATGCAATATTCCTAAAAAGCCAAGAGAAGATGCATTTTCTCTCTATTATCTATTTGGTTTTATAGAATCAGGTATTTTAGGTCTTTTATTTGCCTATCTTCTACGCTCTCATATTATGGATTGGAAGACTCTATTTTCTTGTGCTTCGCTTCTTGGGTTAAGTAGTGTTTTATTTTTTAGAAGAATCCCTGCAATAGAGGAAAAAAAAGTTGAACAGCCAAATTCTATACAACCTTGGAAAGAAAGCTTTTATTTATTACACAAACATAAGAGTTTTCGCTATCTACAATGGATTTTTATGTTTGGAGGCAGTTCTCTAATGTTAATGGGTCCTGCCTTTTCTAGCTTTTATGTAGATACCTTATCTCTATCTTATACAAATATGGCAACAGCGCGCTTTGTTTTTATGGCCTTAGGTGTAGCGGGATCGACCTTCTTATGGAAAAAAGGATTGAGAAAGTGTGACATTCTTAAACTCAGCCTATGGGTCTTAATTGGAATGGGAATTTTTCCTATTATGCTGCTTTTTGCTCAAATACATATTGCTTTTCTCTATTTAGCTTTTATGCTGTATGGAGTGGCTCAAGCAGGAAGTCATTTGATTTGGAATCTCTCTGGCACAATTTTTGCAGGAGAGCATGATAGTTCTCCTTTTACAAGGGCCAATATTTTACTAATTGGGATAAGAGGGATTGTTATGCCTTTATTAGGAGGACTCTTATGCCAGATTTTTGGTGATGTGTTCGTGCTTGCTTTAGGAGGAGGCCTTTGTTTAATGGGTCTTTTATTTGTTACAAAAATTGCAAAAATTAAAGTGGCTAGTTTAACCCATTTACAAGATTTTTAAGCTAATTAACCCTTTTTTATCCACGATTAGTGTAATTTTGGAATGATTGGTAATCTTCTCTTCTAAAATAGCATTAGAGAGGAGATTGACTACATCTTTTTGAATTAAGCGTTTCAAGGGTCTTGCTCCATAAATAGGATCATAACCTGTTTTTGCAAGTAGTGCTTTTACTTTACTTGTATAATCTAATTCTACTTCTTTTTCTTCTAGGCGCTGTCTTATTTTTTGAAGCTGAATCTCTACAATTTGTTCCATATCTTTTTCTTGCAAAGGTAAAAAAGGGAGTATTTCATCTAAGCGGTTGAGAAACTCTGGACGAAAGTAGGCTTTTAAAACGGGTTCTAATATCTCTAGAAGCTCTTCTTTGGAAGGTTGCTTTGTTTGTGTTTGAAGATATGTATTTAATAGCTCCGATCCTAAGTTAGAGGTCATGATAAAGAGTGCATTTTTACAATTTACTTTTCTTCCTTTGCTATCTGTAATATGACCTTCATCAAAAACTTGTAATAATAAATTAAAAACCTCTGCATGTGCTTTTTCGATTTCATCAAATAAAACCACAGCATAAGGATGACGACGCAGTTTTTCTGTTAACTGTCCTCCTTCTTCATAACCGATATAACCAGGAGGAGATCCGATTAGTTTCGCTGTTGATTGCTTTTCCATGTATTCAGACATATCAAAGCGCAATAGCGCATCTTCTTGATCAAAGAGGATTTCTGCAAGCGTTTTAGCAAGTTCTGTTTTTCCTACCCCTGTTGGTCCCATAAATAAAAAAGCCCCAATGGGCCTTTCAGGATCATTTAAACCAGACCTGGACCTGCGAATGGCTTCACTGATTGCTTTTACTGCAAAAGATTGCCCTATAACTTTTTCATTGAGTAGAGTTTCTAGATGCAAAAGACGCATCTTTTCTTCTCCTAACATTCTCTGCACAGGAATACCTGTCCATTTAGCTACAATTTCTGCAATTAAAGGAGCATCTACCTCTTCTTGTAAAAGTCGGTGAGGAAGCTCACTTAAGCTTAATTGAGCCTGTTCTAATTCTTGTGTCATTTGTGGAATAAGGCTATATTTTACCTCGGCAGCTTTATTGTAATCGAATTTGCGTTCTGCTTCTTGTTCTTGAAAGCGAAGATTTTCTAAAGCGTTTTTTTTTTGTTTTACTTGTTCGATAAATTGCTTTTCTAAGTTCCATTCATTGGTTAAAAGAGAGAGTTCTTCTTTAATTTGTGCGATGAGTTTTTGTAGTTTTTTTTCCTCTGTTTGCGCAAGAGGGGAGTTTTTTCGTTTTAATCCTTCTTGTTTTACGATGAGAGAAGAGAGTTCTCTTTCTTTAACATCTATTGGCAAAGGTCGAGAGCTAATTTGCATACGGATCACGCTGGCTGCCTCATCGATTAGATCGATAGCTTTATCGGGTAAATAGCGATCAGAGATGTAGCGATCGGATAAAAACACAGCTGCATGTAGCGCTTCTTCTGTGATTCTAACCCCATGATGAATCTCATAACGCTCACGTAATCCTCTTAAAATGGCGATCGCATCTTCTAATGAGGGCTCTTGAACAAGAATGGGCTGAAAGCGTCTTTCTAAAGCAGCATCTTTTTCGATATATTTTTTATATTCACTAAGTGTTGTAGCCCCAATACAATGCAGAGTTCCTCTTCCTAAAGCAGGTTTTAATAGATTAGCTGCATCCATCGCTCCTTCTGTAGCTCCTGCGCCAATCAGTGTATGCATTTCATCGATAAATAGAATAATTTGTCCTTCAGCCTCTTCTACTTTCTTTAAAATGCTTTTTAGTCGCTCTTCAAATTCTCCACGAAATTTAGTGCCTGCGATTAAGCTTCCCATGTCTAAGGCAAAGAGCTCTCTATCTTTTAAAGTATCTGGAACATCTCCTTGAACAATCCGTAGAGCTAATCCTTCTGCTATAGAGGTTTTCCCAACCCCTGGCTCTCCAATCAATAATGGATTATTTTTAGTACGCCTGCTAAGAACTTGCATGGTGCGTCTAATTTCTTCATCTCTGCCAATGACAGGATCTAATTTTCCTTTTCTAGCTAATTGAGTAAGATTTTTACAGTATTTTTCTAGTGCATTATATTGATCTTCTGATGTAGGAGAATCACTATGCATATTACCTCTTAAATTTTTGAGATAGTTTTCTAATTGTTCTAATGATAACTTTGATGGCTTTTTCCAGGTAGGAAAGGGTTCTTGAGCAGATTGCCAGAAAGAATAAAAAAAGTGTTCGCTACTTATGTAGGAATCTCCCCATTTATTTGCAAGATCTTGAGCTTTCTTAAGGATTTTTTGTAATGAAGAAGAGAAGGAGGGCTCTGTTCCTGCTTTAATAAACTTAGGAAATTTACTTAAAACCTCTTCCAACTGGCTAAGAAGCGGTTTAGGATTTAATTTTAAGGAAAGAGCAATACAATGAAAAAGACCCTCGTTGTTTTTAAGGAAAGAATATAACAGATGGTTTTCAGTAACTTCTGTATGTAAATGCTTTTGAGCATAATGAAGAGCTGTTTCAAAAGCCTGTTGGACTTTTTCTGTAAATTGGTCAGGCATTCTTAACTGTCCTTTACTTTCAACTTTTGGCTAATTTAAAGAAATAAATAGGTTTTTGTCAAATTATTATTTTAATTTATTATCTTTATTAGTTTTTTATCATTAATAATAAAAAATTATGATATAATTTCATTATGATTATTACTTCTAATACAATTATTACTAATTTTAGTAAAGCTAAAACCGCTTTAGCTGTAGGGGGATATCAGTGTGCTTTTCAAATGCTAAAAGCATGCAGAACAACGACTAATGTTGCTAGTTTTGTTTTAGGAAAAGCCATAAAAATACCTTTTTTATTAAAAAATGTATTTACTAAAAAAGAAATCATAAAAGATGCTTTTTTTCTTACAGAACAAGAAATTATGATAAAACCTCTTCAAGGTCCTAATCCTCTGATGGAGGATATTTCCCACAGCTTTAAAAAAACAGTAATTTTTTATAAAAGCGTTACCAATAAAGCTGGCGATTTAGCAGAAAAAACAGTGAATAAAGCAGGCTGTTTATTGGAAAAAACGATTAATCAAAAACCCTCTATAGATAGTCTACCTTCTTTAGATCGAGCAGACTTTGGAAAGCCACTAGACCTTTCATTGCAAGTAACACAGAAGTTTTTTCCTAAAGAATTCTTAAAACTTACTGGTAGGAAGGAGAGCGAAAAAGAGATCACAAAAAAACTAGAAAAGCTTTTCGCTTGTTTACAGCATTTTGGCATTCCTCATGATGAGCTATCTAAAACCTTTACTCGATCGAGTAAAGATAGTATGACTGAACAGTTAAAACTCATCTATGAGAATGTACAGATGTTTATAGAAGAAAAAACCGGTTTTTCTGAAAATGAGAGCTGTGCGTTATACAATGCTGTTATGTCTATAAAAGATCTGCAAAATCTTTTAAAAGAAGATCAAAAAGATATAAATAGAACTATAGATGAAGAGGATAGAATATTTGCTAAAAATACCATCGAAAACAATCCTTTAGTGACTAAGGTGGTTTCTCCTACAGCAATAGCATTAGGATCAGTAATCACTTCTTTCACAACTATTGATTGTTTGCCTTATGTGGTATCAAAAACGAAAGGTTTACTAACAAATATACATGTTTTCCAAGAAGGCACATCTTTGATGCCTCTTTTACAAAATGCAACAACTATAACAGCTTCTTGTGCTTTAGCAGTAGCTAATAATTATACTGATGAAGAAGAACAAGAGAGTATACCAAGGTGCATATTAAATACTTTGACTAATCAAATATTTATGTGTGCTTTTGCTTATGTTGGAGCGCGTATGTGTGGAAGTAAAACAAAGGTAAAAGAATTTGTAGAACAAAGAATTTCTGGCGTATTAGCGTATAAGATATGTAATTACAGCTTGGATTACTTGGGAATTTCTTTTTGGCCTAATAAAACTGTTTCCTCAATCATAAGTGGCTGCACAGGTCACCTGCTTAATTTATTTACAGAAGATCCTACTTAAACTCTTTCTGGTAAGGCATAGTATTCTTTCTTACAGGTTCTTTTGGCTTTAGCATAGGATTAGAGCTGCTTTTTCTAGCTCTTACTCTCATTTGAGTTCTCGTATTTTTCAATAAAAATGGATAGGTAGGGTTAGTGCTTTTCTCTATTTGCAGGGGAAAGGGGGTAATCCAAACCGCAGAAATATCAACATCCTGAGGATGCACTTCCCAGATAGAGTCATCAGAAAGTTGTAATTTTTGCCCATTATCTATGTTAATCGATAGAGAAAGAGGTTCTTGATCTTGAGAGGAATGTTCTTCTTTAGCTATAAAATGATCGTTCAGCCAAGTTTCCAAAGCCAACTTTTGTTTGCGATTAAGCTTTGCTATGCCGGTTTTGCGTTGGTCGTCTTGGTTCATTGCCTGATCTAGTATGATATTTGCACATAATAAACAGGGAATGCACACTAAGCTGCTTAAAAGAAAAAAATACATAGAAGCCTCTCTTGTTTTAGTCTTTCTTTTTGTACCTTATTTTAATAGGTTTTTTCAATAAAAATTTATTCATTTATTCAGGAAGATAGCTAAACTATTAAAGGAAAGTTGTTTTTAGAATGTTATGGATTGAAAACATCTTTACGTTGTATAATCTTTTTGGTTTTTAACAATAACAAGAGTTTTAAGTATGGTTGCTTTTGATGAATCACCCAAGTCTGATACTTTATTTTATAGATACGAGGATACATATCGGTTTCCCATCTCTTTTAAAAGAGTATCTGATTTTTTTAAAAACTCTAAGGAATCAGTAAGAAATGCAATTACTCCTTCTGAATACAAAATTTTTTGCGTTGTGAGCAAAGAGATCTCTTTAGATCTAACAAAAAGACTAAAAGAGTTTGAACAAGAGATTTACTACTACAGAAATCAAGAGGTTTTTCAAATTGAACATGGAAAAGATAATGCAAAAGGATATTGTAGCTTTGTTAATACGCTGAGTGAGTCTGGTAGATCAGTTCTTTATATTGCGGAATGTAAAAAAAATAAAACTGTTACAAAATTTATAAACGGAAAAGAAAAAACTTTCCTCAGAAAAAAAAGAGAAATTGCAGCTATAGGGTGTTGTGTACTGAGAACACTTAAGACACGTGATGGAAAGTCTATTAAAACTTGGTATATTTGTGATTTAAAAGTAGGAGAAAATCATAGAGGAGAACATCTTCCCACATCTCTTATAAAAAAAGCAGCCTGGCGTTTTTTACAATGCAGAAGAGGTTTTGGAGTATGCATAGATGAACCAGATGGAAAGATGTCGAAATCCGCTCGAATTGGCATGCAACACAGCCTTTTTTCTGGTTTATTAAAGGAAACACATTTTAATCAGTATAACTTGAGTGCAAAACAAGTTCGAGATCATCGCGAAAGTATAAGAAAAGTTTTTTGTGAAAGTAGACTTATGAAAGAAACAGAGGATTTAAGTTTTGTGTCCAATAAAGGGTTAAAAGATTATCGATTAGTAAAAAAATGGGGGGAAAGTAAACATATGAAACTTTTACATGCAAAGCCAGGTTCTATAGGACAAGGCGTGCCACAAGAGGGCTATGATCATGTATTTTCAGCTGTAAAAGGCACCTTTTTGGATACTGATTTGCAAAAAATAGCTGAGCCTTCTTTAACTGGTCGTTATATTAGTCTTGGTATGAAAGAAGTGGATTTCAACCAGATAACTTCAGCAGAGATTTAGGTCTTAGTATGGAACTTTAAAAAATATGAATTTTATGAATCAGACAGCCTCATTTGTTATGTGTATTTTCCTTACACAGATGCCCTTGCTTTTTACTGAATCTCATTCAGATCATAGTAAACACTGCCTTCAAAAAAATAAGATGAGAAGATTTATTGACTTCGGGCTCTTCTAAAAAAAATTGATGTAAGATTCTATGTATAATGAGAGCGAGGAGCTTGTACCTCAAGGCGAGTTTCTAACTATGCTTCAAGATCTTATACTTCAAACTACCCCCTTAGAGGATGAGATCGAAATCAAAACTTTGATCAGTTTTACAAAGTGCTTTTCTAGATGAGTTCCAAAGAGCTCTTCAAAGCTATGAGCTTTTACGTGCAATGATCTAAATACAGTTCCAATCTGTAATTCCAATAGAATTAATGCGAATATATCTGCTGAGCTAACTATAAAATCCTTTTTTTTGTTTTGCAAAGGAAGAATTAGATATAGTGGAGAAGTTTTCTCGTTCTTTTTCGCTCAATCAAGCTAAAAAGAAGGGAATTTTGATTTGGATTAAGGAAGTGCAATTAGATAAGGATGTAGGGGGTATAAGAGCTACGGATGTTACACAAATCTAAGATGGCCTAAACAGACTTGATTAATCTTCGAGTTTCTATAGAGGATCTGGGCAAAGCCGTTTTAAATGAATGTGTAGTTCTTTAAGTACTTTAGGACGGTGATTTCTTTCTTGGGTAAGTCTATTGGCTTGATGCCAATATTTCCAAGCTCGATTAAAATCAAGACGTTGTAGAGATAGGATGGTTAAATAATAAGCAACGGTAGCATTAGTTGGGTCTAGTGTATAGTAGCTCTCTAATGTTTGCATAGCCTCCATCGAGCGATTGAGTTGTAGCCAGGTGGTGGCTAATTGAAAAATTCCAGCGCGGTATTTAGGGAAACGCTTTAGTACTTCTTTTAATGTTTTTTGTTTATGTATAATAGAATCTCTAGTTTCATCAACGTTTAGAAAAACAGCGCGAATACCTTCTGCATCTATTCTTTTTTTGAGGTAATCTTCTGGAATTGTTTCAGCTGATACAGATTCTTCAAAAGTTAGATTCCGAATCTCCTTTAGTATTTTTTCCCCTTTAGCCTTTTCTCCTATTAATAGATGATTGATCCCTAAGAACATTTTAAGCAGAGGGTCTTGAGGTAAAAATAATTGGGCTTTTTTATATAGATTTATGGCTTGTTGATAGTCATCTTTTTGCCAGAATACAGAAGCTTGGTTGATAAAAGCTAAACCGATTACTTCTTTAATCGTGCGTTTTTGTAAATTACGGTTATTTATTCCTAGATAATCTTCGGAAGGTAGATCAATACCTCTAGAAGTGGTTTCAATATTAATTACACGTTCTTTATCAGAGTAACTTAGATAGATGTGGCCGGGTGGAGTAATAATGTTTAAGTTGAGATCCAATCTTTGAGCTAAACATAAGTAGAGGATGGAAACCCCTAAGCATACCCCTTGACGATTATCTAGTACAGAAGGTAGAAAAGTGTATAGGTCGATATCGTGTGCGTATAAAGAATGGGGAGGAAAACGAAATTGCATTTGTTGGAAGATAAAGTCATTTAATGCACGGATCTTTTCTAGATCAGAAGAATCGGGAGAAAGGCGTGTTAAAATCTGAAGAGCCATTAGGTCTAACATGGTTTCATATTGTTTAATGTACTCAAGGTTTTCCGTATCGAACTGAAAAAGCAATAAAGCCCGTGCAAGGTCGATTTCTTCTGCAGGAATTTTAAGAACATCCTCTTTACAGGTAAGAGATACGCCTTTTTTCTTTCGATTGGCTAAATTAAGGGCGATTGCTTGAATCAGATGAAGTTGCTCTTGGTTAAGCATTACGTTTGGTTCAAAGGATTGCCTAGTAATCAGAGGGATAATTTTCTTTAGATCAAGGGTAGGCAATGGTGTCTTTTGTTGATGAAGTGTTCCCTGACTTAAGAGTTGCCAAGCATGGCTGAGCGCTGCTTGTCCTTCTATAGAATCTGAGTAGAGTTCATAAAAAGCCACATGCTGCATGACAGATTGAGGATCTAGACTATTATACAATGCTTTCAGTTGATTGGCATGTCCATAGAAACCGATAATA
>JAUPVT010000028.1 GCA_030916885.1 Chlamydiota bacterium | reverse complement strand
TGAGTTTGCAGATGCATAAATTACGTGTTTAAATGGCTTCTGGTCTTGTTTTCAATGACAGGTAGTATGATTGCATGTCTTTGAGTTAAATAACGCCGAGAGAGGTCTGTGTGTGCTTTTTTTGTTAGACAAACCTCAAGGTATGTAGGTGTTTCCTAGAAATCCAGGGTTGAGATGAATAACATATTTAGTTTGATTATTTGTACCTGCTTTTTCTTCCCACCTATCAATTAAACCAATATTTCTGCAAACTTGAAAAGAGTCTGTTACTTTTTTAATAATCTCTTTTTTGCGCCCAGATTTGACATAATTTTCTAGCTTTAAAAGAAGGGGAAGAGTGTCTTGATTAAGCTCTATTTTTTTCTGTTTATTACTCAGAGCTCTTAGACAAAAATCTCTTAAGGAATTCATGGCAGGAGTAACTTTTCTAGGATCTCCCCCCGCTGCTTTAGCCATGCGTTGATGAATATCTTTAGGATACAAAACATATTTAGATTCGATCTGGTGGATAAACAAAGGATTAAATTTAATTAAGAATTTTCCTTTCTTTCTTCTTACTTCAGTATCTCCTTGCGCAACTAAATCCGCTTCTTCCTCATTCATACCTGGGAAAATACGGTCAACTATGAATAGGGGTTGATATTGCTCTATTCGGTCTACTATGGTTTTACCCGTTTTATTTTTTGTCCTCCATTCATAGATAATCAAGTGTCTTGTATTTTGCGCTTTTTCAAGTATATCTTCTATGTTGCTTATTTCCTTTCCGCTGAAGTCTACTTTTTCTAAATAAGCTTGATAAAGTTCATGAGGCTCCAAGACAAGACTGGGGATTTTTTCCTCTTTTTTACCATAATCAGCAATCGTATAAGGGGAGTTTCCCGTATAATAATTGGATTGATCGGGATTAAATATCTGGCTTTTTTCATGCAACAACCGGCAAAGTGCGTTTACCAGACGATCCTGAGCTGCTGTAAGGTTAATTCCCACTTGAATGGTTTGTTCCTGAATCTTTTTATTTTGTATGATACTATTTTTTAGTTCTCTGTTTTCAATAAGAGAAAATATGTGTAATGGATCTTCTGTAGATTTAAGATATTTGAGTTGTTGGTCAACGAGATGACCTGATTTTTTAAAGGTATTGCTCTTTGCTTCGCTTTCTAACCATTGGATGATTTGTTTGCGATTTTCTGTGATGTATTTTAAAAAATTGAGTTCTTTAATTGACTCTTCAATGGACTTGCATTTAGAGCTTTTTTCTAACCACTCTTCTTTTTGTTGTTTGGATGGGTTTGATTTAAGAAAGTCTTTCCATTTTACATCTCTATCTTGAGGTTCTTTGATTTTTTTAAAAAAATCTTCCACAAGAGTTTGATCGATAAAAGGGAATTGGCGCAAGGTCTTTACATCTTCTGTTGTAAAGTTTAGAGTTTGCTCTACATTGACATTTTTCCAAGGGTTTTCTTCTAAGAAAAGATCCTTATCTTCAGCACAAGAATCTATTACAATTTCTTTAGAAACTTTTGTTTTTTCTTTCATCTTTTTTTAAAGATTGATTGGTTTGGGTCTTGAGCAAACAAAATTCCATCTTCATCTTTTTTTAGTTTTAAGTAAGGTGAAATAGCAGTAAAGTTGGATTTAACTCCTCGTAGAATGATTTGATCTAACTCATATTCTTCCTCTTCAGAATTAATCGTCTTACGCACCTTCTCTAAATTAGCTTGCCATCTCACTCCGTCTGTAATGGCACTAGATCCTCTTGCTGCTCCCTGGTCTGTGTTTCGTGCTGCTTGCGCATTTTTACTCATGTGATGGCCAAATAAAACGGTTGGACGGCCTTCAAGTTCAAGTGTTAGCTTTTCTAAAAGGGCAATAAATCGTGTTGCAGATGCATTATCTGTTTCTGCATCTGCTCCTAAAAAACGAGAGATAGGGTCTAGAATAATACAAGACCAGCCGTCTTCTGGTTCTTTTTCTTTCAATTCCCACAACAATAGCTCATAGGCTTGCGTTGACCTTCCTTTACAAATAAAAGAAGAATCTAACCCATTAAAAGAAGCGACCGATAATCTTTTACTGGCCTCTAGAAGGGGATTTTTGTTCAAAAATGAGGTTTGTTCTTGAAACATCTTTTTAACAGTCTTTCTGAGCAAACGATGAATATCTTCTTCCGAATTTTCTCCCATTCCCATGAAAACATAACCTGTTTTTTCAACCGGGTATTTTCCCAACCAAGGTATTCCTGTCGTTATAGAAATAGCAAGTTGGGCAAGAGCATGTGTCTTTCCAACACCTCCTGAACCAACTAACATTCCGACGATTCCTTTTCTAATAAAAGCCTTAACACATGAGCCTTCTATGTGGTTGATTAATCGAGGCATCTTTGGAGCTTCTTCCAAAAGGAAATTAACTGTTTGCTCGCTAATGAATTTTAAGTGAAAAGAATTCGGTTTTTGAGAGGACAATGCTTTTTCCATTCCCTCAGCCCACTCTAAAGCTCTTTTTAATTTTTCTTTTTCTTGAATGAACTCCAAAAATAGCGTTTTTTGTTCGGATGGTAGTTGTAAGTTTTCTAAGATAGATTCTGTTAACTCATCGATTTGATAAGTGTGAGTAATGGATAAGATTTTGTTGTCTAATGCAAATAGTTTGTCTCTAAAATAAGAAACATTGTGAATTTGTCGGATAGAGTCAAAGGTACGATCTTTTTCTAAATCCATTTTCCGGATTTTAATATCTGGAAGATGTTTAATGATTTGTTTAAGAATTTCTTCTTTTTGAAAAGGAAATATGTAACCAATTCCGTTATAAAAACCTCCTATTTCATAAAATTTATCTTGTAAAGGACGTAAGTTTCTTCCCTGTGGCAATAAAATTAAATAGGAGTTGGATGTCATTTATTATCCTCTTATGCGTATACAAATATTATCATTTAACAGGTTAAGTGGTTTTTTTAATACATTGTTGTGTTTTTTTTTATATATATGTATCTGTTAAGTATAAATGTAACGGTGCCCAAATACAATTCTATTTTCATCTAGAAAGATGAAGCTTGGTTGACATGGTCAATAAAGCAGCTTATGCAAATAAACGAACTATACTGATTTGAAAATATTGGAATCTATAAAAATTAAGTACGTTTTGGTGATCGGTTGATTCAGAAAAAAATTGAGGGTTTGAAGTGTTTTATGCTTACTCTGTGCGCTATTCCTGTAATGGCAAACGCAGAAGTATCTTATGAAAACCTAGAAGAATGTTGTGATCTTCTACTTGTTAAAAATCTGGAAATACAACAAAACCTGAATATTGATTATTTATACTTTAGAGCTATAGAAGATACGCTTAAATATGGAGAAACCAATTTTAGTTTAGTTCCACCTCCTTCTCATAATATCGAGCAAGATTTCAGTTATAACCCGGGGATTAGAGCAACTATTAGTATTCCCACTTATGACCATTGGTTATTAAGTGGTTCTTATACTCATTTTCGAGTTTATCCCTCGAAAGTTATCATTAATGATTCAACTGGGAATATTTTTGCGAATCTAGTGGTTCCTACTTATTTTTCTCCAGTGAATCAACAAGTTTCTCGTCTTTGTGGTGAATGGGAATTAAAAATGCAAATATTCGATGTTTTATTTAAGAAAGGGTTAATGATTGGTAAGTCTCTTCTAATAGAACCGTTTTTTGGAGTTCAAGGCTGTACCGTTAAACAAACAGTAGATGTGAATTACATATTCTTTAATCCCAGAACCTCTCTTAAACCGCCGCAAAAAGTAAAAGGGGTGAGTCGAGTATCAGGCGTCGGTCCAGAATTAGGAGCAGAATTTAGGTTGGTTTTCCCTTGTCAAATGAGTCTTTTTGCAAGAGGTGGAATTTCCTGTTTATTGGGCTCTTTTAAAATGCATACCGATTATGGAAATCTTCTTGGCTGTTCCTTATCTTCTACACAGATCTCTTTAAAAGATCATAAATTGCGACTTTTCTCTTCCATGCAACTGCAAATAGCCTTTTCAAAATACTGGCGCTCTTCACTCAATTTTGAATTAGAATTGACTACGGGGTGGGAAACGCAAGTTTGGTGGCGTCAAATGCGCATGAACTGGTTTAGTACATTAGCTTTTCCTCCAGATGGATCAGATCTTACTCTACACGGTCCCTTTATTAGACTATCTCTAGGTTTCTAGTCTCAAAACAGGTAAGGATAAAAGGAGTAAATTTATTTTTCTTCTTTTATCCTTAAGTAAAATGCTTATTTTAGTGAAAAATTTGTTACTCAAATCTCCTGAAAACACCTTTTTTAAACCCTTTGTCAAACATATATCTTAAGGTAAAGGAATACCCCTTTTTCTTGTTTCTAATATTTCAATACCCCTAATT
>JAUPVT010000027.1 GCA_030916885.1 Chlamydiota bacterium | reverse complement strand
GCTAGACGAGTTATAGGAAGGCATGAAGTACAAGGAGGCGGCAATGCATATATTCCTTTGAAAGTAAACTATGCTGGAGTGATTCCTGTAATTTTTGCTTCTTCATTGTTAATGTTCCCTGCTACAATTGGGCAATTCATAGGAGCTAATTCTTGGATTGGGAAATGTGCAAATGCTATTTCACCAGGTAGTTGGCTATATATGATTGTTTTTGTAATGCTTATTATTTTTTTTACTTACTTTTGGACTGCAACCCAGTTTCATCCTGAACAAATTGCATCTGATATGAAAAAAAATGGAGCTTTTATTCCTGGGATTAAGCAAGGAAGATCTACCCAAGATTACTTAGAATTAACGATGAATAGAATTACGTTTGCAGGAGCTATTTTTCTTTCAATGATTGCAATTTTACCAACGATTATTGGGAAACTACTACATGTAGATGCAAGCATTACGTATTTTTTTGGAGGGACCTCTTTACTCATTCTCGTAGGTGTTATTTTAGATACGTCTAAGCAAATAGAATCTCACTTGTTAATGAAGCGCTACGAAGGATTTATGAAGAGAAGTCGGCTACGAGGAAGATAGAAGTTTTTTAGCTCGAATTAAGATAACAGGTCAATATTGTTAATAAATAAAAGATCTGATAAAATATCTCGGATAATTGTTTAAAAAAGGAATTTGTTTCATGCCTAGAATAATTGGAGTCGATATCCCAGATGGGAAACGGCTAGAAATTAGCTTCACGTATATTTATGGTATTGGTCGTCCAGAATCAAAAAAACTTTGCGTAAAGCTAGGATTAGATCCTAATATGAGAGCAGGAAGTTTAACACAAGATGATATTGCAAAGGCTAATGCTGAATTGCAGTCTAACTACATAGTTGAAGGGGATCTTCGTCGCGAAGTTCAAGGAAATATTAAAAGATTGATTAGTATTCATTGTCACCGAGGGATGCGTCATCGTTTAGGTCTTCCTGTTCGTGGCCAACGTACACGCTCTAATGCGCGTACTAGAAAAGGAAAGAGAAAAACAGTAGCGAACAAAAAGAAATAGAGGAGATTGAACTTTGGCTAAGCAAGATACCCGTAAAGCAATGGTCAAAAAACCAACCATTGCAAAAAATAAAAAGAAGACGCATCGCAATGTCTCATCAGGTATTGCTCATATTTTAGCAACTTTTAGCAATACAATTGTTTCTATCACCGATTTAGCGGGTAATACAATTGCTTGGGCTTCTGCTGGTAGATCTGGGTATACAGGTTCTCGTAAATCATCTGCTTTTGCAGCAAATATGGCGGCAGAAGATGCTGCAAAACAAGCAATTGCAATTAGTGGAATGAAAGAAGTTGAAGTAAACCTTTGCGGACCTGGGACTGGAAGAGAGTCTGCTGTAAAAGGATTGCGCGGTGGTGGATTAGAAGTTACATTTATTAGGGATGTAACTCCTATATCTCACAATGGATGTCGTGCACCTAAAAGACGAAGAGTGTAACTCGTTTTTTTGCTATAAAAATATAAGTAATACGGATTTTTAATCGGTATTTAAAAAGAACTAGAAATTTTCAGGAGTTTGATCATGGCCATTAAATATGGCAAATTTGAGTTGCCGTCAAAGATTAAGCTTGATGAAACGAGCCGTTCTAAGACATTTGCTCGTTTTATTGCAGAGCCGTTTGAGAGAGGTTTTGGACACACTGTTGGGAATGCTTTGCGGAGAATCATGCTCAGCTCCTTAGAAGCTCCTGCTATTGTTTCCGTGCGTATCGAAGATGTCCCCCATGAGTATATGGCGATTGACGGCATAATAGAAGATATGACAACAATTGTATTGAACTTTAAAAGTGCTCTTTTACGTAAATTACCAACAGATGAAGAACTAGAATCTCGTGAATTAAAGCAGATTTCTAAAATGCTAGATGTTACACCAGAAATGCTTGAAAAAAATAATGGTCAATATGCAGTAACTCTACATGATTTGTTAGGGGAATCTGAGTTTGATGTATTCAATCCAAATCTAGTGATTTTTACGGTCACTAAACCAATGATGCGTAAAATTGATTTAAAAGTAGCAATTGGTCGTGGATATGTGCCTGCTGAAAGGCATCCTATACAAGAAAATGTAATAGATGAAATTTTATTGGACTCTGCTTTTTCCCCTGTAAGATTAGTAAATTACTTTGTAGAAAATACACGTGTGGGTCAAGACACAGACTTTGATCGTTTAATTTTAGAAGTCACTACAGACGGGCGTATTTCTCCTGAAGAAGCGCTAACCTTTGCAACGCAAATTGGGATTTTACATTTTGAAGTCTTCGATGAATTGAATGTAGATATTTTAAGTTTTGATCAGGGGGAAATTAAACTTAACACAGATAAAGATGCTCTGATGGCTAAGCTTGCACTGAAAATTAATGAAATTGAACTTTCTGTGCGCTCAAGTAATTGTCTTTCTTTAGCTTGTATTGATACAATTGCAGAGTTAGTTGTTATGCCAGAACCTGAACTTTTAAGATTTAGAAATTTTGGGAAGAAATCTTTAAACGAAATTAAAGATAAATTAAAAGGAATGGGCCTTTGGCTAGGAATGACTAAAGAAGACCTTGGTATGGATCTTCACAAAGATAATGTCAAAGAAGTTGTACAGGAATACTTAAGTAAAAAGGCAGGGCATCAAACATGAGACATCGCAAACACACTTTTAAAATTGGGAGAACTGCAAGCCATCGCCGCTGTATGATTGCTAATATGGTTAAGTCTTTAATCGTACATGGTAGAATTAAAACAACAGAGCGCAAAGCTTCAGAGCTTAAAAGGCATGCAGATCACGTTGTGACTTTAGCTAAATCAAATACTTTGGCTAATAAACGCAAGATCATTGGGGATTTAATGATTCGTTACAACTCGTTAACCACTAAGGAAGCAAGAGCCGCTAAAACAGGAGATACTTCTTCTTATAATACAGATCGTAAAGTGATCAGCAAGCTGGATGAACTTGCAAAAAGATTTACTAATCGAAATGGTGGGTTTACTCGTGTCCTAAAAGAAGGATATCGTGTAGGCGATGGAGCTTCTCTTTGTTATATTGAGTACCTTTCGGAATAAATTTATATTATCTAAAAAAGTATCTACTGTAGATACTTTTTTAGGGATTGTTTTTCAAATTTCTAAATATATATATCAGTTACGCAGTTAGCAAGTATTTAGAGCACTTAAAATATTTTATAATAGATTTTTTAATGTTTCTCGATTTAGCTTTAACCAAGTAATGCCTACTCGAAAACAAAATCTTTCCTATCCTTAGTTAATTAAACTCAACACTAGGGTTTATCTAGTGTATCTAGATTCGAATCATCAATGATCAAGCATACTTTATTTTTGTCAATAAACTAAGAAGATTCTTTCCATAAAGAATCTGATAAGGGTTCTAGTCTATGGTCCATTCTTAAAATGGTATCATGTGAAACCCTTTCTTTAGGCTCCTCTCGTGCCTCTTCTGTATAGCTATCAGCCTTTTGCGCCACGATTATAAAATCTATGTAATCTTTTTGTTTGTTCTTAGTTCGTTTCTTTCCTAATAAATTAATGTGTTTTTAGAATTTATTCATCTGCGTAACTCCTATCTATATTTTCTAAGGAGGCTTAAACGGTTTTTTAAACCTTGTGGATATACAACCTTATGTATTAATCTTGAGGCTGTTTTGATATATAAAGCAAAGACTCGATAAGGAGGAATACATGTCAATTCGAGTTGGTATTAACGGGTTTGGAAGAATTGGTCGTCTTATACTAAGGATTATCAAAGAAAAGTATCCAGAAATCAATGTAGTGGCAATCAATGATCTTGCTTCCCCTGAAGATCTAGCTTATTTGCTAAAATACGATTCTGTACATCGCATATTCCCTCATTCTATTAAAGTACATGACGAACATCTACAGATAAATAAAAAAAATATTTTAATGCTTTCTAAAAAAGAACCTGAAAAACTTCCTTGGAAAGATTTAAAAGTAGATTATGTTATTGAATCAACTGGTTGTTTTACTGATTTAGAATCAGTAAACAAACATAGACAAGCTGGTGCTAAAAGAGTCATTATTACTGCTCCTGCAAAGGGGAAAGTACCTACGTTTGTAATGGGGGTTAATGAAGGAAATTATAATCCAAAGAAAGATTTTATTGTTTCTAATGCCTCTTGCACAACTAACTGCTTAGCTCCTTTAACCAAAATACTACTTGACCATTTTGGGATAGAAGAAGGCCTAATGACCACTGTACATGCTATGACAGCTACACAGCATACAGTAGATAGCCCTTCTAGAAAAGATCGGCGAGGAGGTCGCGCTGCAAGTATAAATATTATTCCTTCATCTACGGGTGCAGCAAAAGCGGTAGGGCTTTGCTTACCTAAAGTAGAAGGCAAATTAACAGGCATGGCTCTGCGTGTTCCTGTAATTGATGTCTCTGTTGTCGATCTTACAGTAAGGCTGACTAAAGCTACCTCATATGAGGAAATCTGTGCGGTTATTCAAGAGCAAGCAAAGGGCGTTATGAAGGGCATTGTTACCTATTGTGATGAAGATGTTGTATCTTCTGACTTTATTGGACATACCTCTTCTTGTATTTTTGATAAACACGCAGGAATAAAATTAAATTCTCATTTTTATAAATTAATTGCTTGGTATGATAATGAAATGGGATACTCACATCGAGTCGTAGATTTGCTGCGATATATGGTATCCAAAGAGACCTTAAGCTAATAACCGTGGAATAAGATACGTGCATTTTACTCGAGAACCAACGATTGAAACAATTATTTCTCCTAGAGAAGAGGGGTATAAGCTCCTCGTGCGTAATACTAAAGGAGAAAAGGCAGAAGAATATTACGTTGATGCAGTGGAAGTTGTCTCTTTTGGCCGGGCTTTTTTTTTCCGTTCTTTAGAAAAGCCTAAAGCATTTTTAGTGCCCACAGGAGATTATGAGATTTTAGAAGTACGCGAAGCTAGAATTGCGTTGAAAAATGTAAGTCATGAGCGTTCCATTAAAATTGGAGGAGGCCGTGAAAATACGCGTACTCCTGCTAAAGAAACTTCAGCTCCTGCAAAAGAGTTAGCTCCTTTAGTAGAAGAATCCTCTGCCTTAGAAGCTGTTGAGGCTGCAAAAGAAGAAGTGCGTACGGATAAGCGTCGAGACCGCCATCGCCGTCGTCGCCGTCGTCATGTTGATGAGCAGCAAGAACAACGCTCTCGCAAAACAGATAGTTCTGAAAAAGAAAGTGAATCGAAGGAAGAACAAAAAGGAACAGATGAAGAAAAGATTTCATCGCCTATGCTCATTCCTCCTCCTCCAATACTTATTTCAGAAACTCTGCTTAATCGCTATAAAGATTTAGGACAATCTCTTATAGAAAAAAAAGAAGAGATTATCACTCATAAAGAAATTCTTGAGCAACAAGTAGAACCAAAAGTAGAAGAGACAAAAGAAGAAAAGGATTCAGACAAAGACCCAGGTTCTGAAGGAACTGCTTTTAGTCGTTCTATTCTTAATCCTCCTGCTTTTAAAGAGGATGTCAATACCGATTTTTTATTCTAGGTATAAGGCTCTTAAAAATTTAAGAGCCTTTTTTCTTGCTTTTTTTTAAAATACTTCAGTAGAATTAGGAGCTTCATCTCTTGCTCGGATGGTGGAATGGTAGACACTAGGGACTTAAAATCCCTTGCTCGTAAGGGCGTGCAGGTTCGACTCCTGTTCCGAGCATTTCACATAAAAAATACATCAAAGTATCTTTTTAAAAATCCTATAGTTCATAGACGGATATTGAACTTGGCCTATCTGTACGATGCATTACTTCTGCTCATAGAAAGCTTAGTTAAGTTGAGGATGAGATTCAATCTTAGGGAGGAACATGATGAAATGCTCTAACTAAACACCATTGTCTAATAGAAGAAGATATCCAGATACATACAATTTGCATTTATTCTAAAAAATTTGGTGTTGTCCACCAATAAATGCTTAGAGATAAACAGAGCAAAGAAAATAATACTATATGGTTTCTTTGCCTGGCTTCAAAATGAAAAGAATTCCAAGAAATCTATACACAATCTCAGACCACAATTTATGATTAATAGGGATTTTTAAATAAATCAAAGGAACAAATGGGATCAAAGGAGGACCAGTACCAGCAAGAAATAAAAAAAAGAGTAACCTTGCCAGAGATCGGACAATGATAAGACCCATATGCTCGGTGTAAAGAGTTTTTTATACGTCCTTAAAAATCCAAGGAAGAGCTATTATTCAACTGGCAAAACGAGAAAGGGTCTCCATAACAGTGATAAAGAATCAGGTGATAAGAATAGTTCCAATTCCATATTTCAAATACTGATTTGAAGGACCTATTCTAGTTAGAGGCTCATCTTTTTGCATATTCCAAGAATCTACTAGTTCTTTTAACTTTAAAGAAGTAAGATATAGAGCTTTCTCAAGCCTTTTTTAAAGGATCTAAGGAGATTAAGCTTCTAACATTCTTAGAATCTAAAATTAACTTTGGTTTAGCATTTTTAAGTCTCTTCTTAACATTTTTTATATGCTCTGCAGGAAGAATATTTTCAGGTAGAGTACCACCAATTTTAGCAATAGCTGCTCGAACTTCTTTTCCTACAGTTTCATGAGTCTCTATTGCATCTCTTTGATCTTTAATATTTTCTCTTTTAAGTTTTTCTCTTGTTTGTGACATGCGAAATTGATTAGCAATCAACTCTGTAGTTCCCATGCGATCCATAAGTTGTTCTTTTGTAGGGATTCCTTTGCGATCTTTAATGGCATCAGAACCAAGTCCTCCATAAAGCCCTTTGTAGCCAGCATCATGGAAAATACCAAACATTCTATCTTGTACTCCTGCATCGCGCGCAGTTCCAGATAGAGCTTTGAATTCCTCAGAGGCTTGTTCACGCGACTCTAAACGCTCAAGATCAGCAGCAGCAGCATCAGAGAGTTCTTGTCGTCTAGTTTGAACAGCAAAATATTTTTGGGCATTAGCGATTTCTGGTTTTCTAGGGTCTCCATTTTGAGCAATCAGATAGCAAGCAAAACGAGAAAGGTGATAATCATCAATGATTTGAGTACGACCTTTACCACTTGTTATTGGGTTGTCGGCGCCGGCAAAGTGATGCTTTGGTTCATTACCAGATTGTTTGCACGACTCTTCAGCTTTTTTAATAGCATTTTCAAAACGCCTCCACTGAGAATATCCTAAAAGAGATTGGAGCTCCCTAGCACTCCAATATTCAATGCCATGTTGACTAATTTTTTTGAATCCTTCAAAGGATAAACCTCTAGAAATTAAGGAACTATTTTTTTCTTTTTGCATATATCTCCTCAAAAAATTTATTAAACTATAAGAAAAATAGGGATTTTAAAAAAATAAATTTATAATTGCATTTTTATGAGGAAAGGATTAGATCAACTAAAAGTTGCAAACAGATATTAGAACGCCCAAGAAGATTTGTAAAATCATTACAATCTGCTTCTGTTCCTGCTTTAGAAGTGAAAAAGCCCTCGGATGATGAAAACGAGCAATCAGTATACTAATTTTCTTGAAAAACTTCTCCTACAAGAAGAAGTGAGTATTACAAAAACTTTCAGAAGAAAAATGAGTAGGCACCCGGTAAATTTATTCGAAAAACCAGAAGAGTGTTTACAAGAAAATTACAAGTTCATTTTTAATGATTGCAATACAGACAAATATAAAACATCTACAATTATCTAGTAAGGATTTTCCGGATGCAGATTGTTATGTGGTGGTAGATTCCCCTGAATATTATCAAGAAAACTACTTGAAACTTTTAGGGAAAATACTTTTACTCAAAACACACAATAACCAAATAAATCAACAGAGTAGCTAGGGACTCTGTGTCTTTAGCTACTCATTACGAGGTTCAAAAGACGTTAACTAGCAATTTTCTTTACCATTCTTCTAAAGATAAAGAAATGAAAAGGAGCTAATACATACCAATAGGCTCGCCCTAATATGCCCTTAGGTCGAAAGGTAGCTATTTGGATTAAGAAATCTTTGTTTTCTTTATTCTCTATTTTGAACTGCAACCAAGCTTCCCCGGGAAGTTTCATTCCTGCATATAAAATGAGATTAGCATTTTTTTTATCTGCATGTAAGACTCGCCAAAAATCAATGGAATCGCCTACTTGGATTTCTGAAGGGTGCCTTCTACCACGGTTTAATCCTACTCCTCCAATGAGACGATCGATTAATCCTCTTATTTTCCAAGACCAGTTAAGAGCATACCAGCCTGTATTTCCTCCAATACACCATATTCTTTTAATTACAGTGTTTTTAGAGCAATGAAGAGGAACTATTTGTTTATTGATAAGGCAGCCTTCTATGGGGACTTCAGCATATGTTTGGATGCTGGGGTTTAAGCTGTTAGGGTTCCAAGCATCCATCCAAGTTGAGAGTATTTCATTTTGTGCAATCTTTTTAAAAACTAATTCTAATGCCTCTTGAAAATTCAAGCAGTGGTAGGGGAAGATTTGATGGATTTCATTTTTTTGGCAAACCGAGCTAATTCTCATACTTTCTACTAAATAAGAGCATAAGGAAAACGGTACAGAAGTAATAAATACAAGCCAGTAACTCGATACACGAGGGG
Organism: Chlamydiota bacterium; assembly: GCA_030916885.1. Taxonomy (GTDB): domain Bacteria; phylum Chlamydiota; class Chlamydiia; order Chlamydiales; family Rhabdochlamydiaceae; genus Rhabdochlamydia. Next base: position 10,328 of record JAUPVT010000027.1, on the reverse strand, counting down.
AGAGAACAGGAATGTTGATTATTCGTCTTTTTAGTTTTCTAAACTTTGCATATTCTAGAATCAAATCTTTGAAACGTAAAACATCAGGACCCCCAATATCAAAGATTTTGTGATAACAATCTTTTCGTAGTATCACTTGCGTAAGGTAGAATAAGACATCCCGAATAGCGATGGGTTGACAGAGGGTATTGACCCATTTAGGGGCAATCATAAAGGGAAGCTTTTCCGTTAAATCGCGGATAATTTCAAAAGATGCACTTCCACTTCCAATGATAATACTTGCTCGTAAGATAGTAATAGGGATAGCACTTTTTTTTAAAACCTCTTCAACTAGTAAACGGGATTTCAGATGAGGGGATAACTTCTTTTCATCATTGATGATCCCTCCTAAATAGATAATTTGTTGGACATGAGTTCTTTTGATTCCTTTAACAAATTGATTAGCTATTTCTAATTCAACAGTTGTTAAGCTGCTAATAATATCTGTCATGGAATGTACCAGGTAATAAGCTACATCAATAGAGGGCAACTGAACTAATGTGTCGGGGTCCTTTAGATCTCCCCATATATAATGTAAATTTGATCTATCTTCAGAAAAAACGGATATGCCTTTAATGCGACATAAAGCATATACCTCATGTCCTTGGTCTAAAAGAGTATTGATCAAACGTTTTCCTACAAATCCAGTAGAACCAGTGACGAAGATTTTAACCATAAATTAATAACTTGTTGAGTCGAGTTTTACTTTGCCTTTAAATATTTTATACACATAGCTGACATAAAAAATGGATAGAGGAGCGCCTGCTAGGGCGACAAAAAAGATCACCCATAGAGTAATAGGCGAAGAGGAACTATTAAAAATGGATAGGCTTGAATTTTCGGGATCTTTGCTAGAGATGATTAAATCAGGATAAGTTCCTATTGCATAGAGCAACATCAAACTTAAAATAGCAACACAAGAACCAATAAACGCCCAACCAAAACGTTCTTTATATAATTGATAAGGAATAAAGAGAATTCCAAATAAACTAATGATTACAAAAATAATAAGAACAGGATGTTTAAAAATCCTACCCATCATAAAAGGAAAGTATTTATATGTTGCTAACGTTGTAAACAACCAAAGACCTAGAAAGGTAATCACGAGTGGATAACTTAATTTTAGCAGGTGCTTTTGGATAGTACCCTCAGTCTTAATCAAGAGGTATAAACATCCGTGAAGTGTAAAAAAGATCAATATAAAACATGCTATCAAAAATGCATAAGGGTTTATAAAGCATAGTTGATCCCATAAAATGATGCCTGTGTGATTGAGTGGCATTCCTTGGATTAAATTGCCTAAAATTAGACCAAGATCTATAGAGATCAGTAAACTAGCTAAAAAGAATAATACATCCCAAGTGCTGCGCCAGAGAAAGGATTCTTTTTTACTGCGAAATTCCATAGCCGCTGATCTAAACATAAAACCAAAGACCAAGAGCATCATCGGTATATATAGACCAGAGAGTAAACTAGCAAATACCTTAGGGAACCCTGCTAAGAGGATTCCTGTTGAAATCACAATCCAAACAGAGTTTCCATCCCATACTGGACCTATAGCATTTAAAAAAACTCTGCGCTCTTCATCTTTTCTGGCAAAAAGATGTAAACAACCAACTCCTAGGTCGAACCCATCCAATATTGCATAAGCAATAGCGGAGAAGAGAAAAATAAGAAGAGCAATATGCTGCAAAATAGAAATACTCATCAGGGTTTATCCTTTAGAACGAGATCTCGATAGAGATCTTGATCTTCTGTTAAATTTTGGCCATGTTTGATCTTCTTATCAAGTAGGTATAGAAATAGAATGAAGAAGAGTAAATAGATGAAGACAAAGAGGATTAATGAAGTGAGATTTTGTGCAACGGTTACCGTTTCTGAGAAACCCTCACTAGTTTTTAATAGTTTGTAAACAATCCAAGGTTGCCTTCCCATACAAGAAGAATACCAACCAGCTATATTAGCAAACTGAGGCAGAATAACAGATAGAACTAAAAGCCATTGTAGAACAGGGGGTAATATCCATTTTTTCTTCCACCACATATAAAGACCCATTAGAGAGATAAACATCATCAACCCCCAACAAATAATCATTAGGTGATAAACCTGAAAAACAGGTTGAATCAAAGGCCATTCTTCGGAAGGAAATTCATTTAAACCTGGCACTGCAGATTTAAAATCACGATATACCAAAAAACTAAGTAGTCCGGGAATAGGCAATCCATAAACCTTTTGCTTTTCAACATCTACCCAACCAAAAGCATAAGTAGGCGTATATGGTTTTGTCTCAAAAACTCCTTCTAAAGCAGCGAGCTTAACAGGGTTGTATTTAGCAATATCTCTTGATAGAAAATCTGCAGAAATCAGCTGCAAAATACCTGTTATCAATGCCATTAGAATCCCTAATTTGAAAGAGCGGATAGAAAATTCGTAATGCCGATTTTTCATCAGATAGTAAGCAGATACGCTGATGATTAAAAAAGCACCTGTTAACCAAGCAGAAAGGAGAACATGTACAATGTGATCAATAGCTGTTGGATTAAACAACATCTGGATCCAATTAGTCACCTGAGCAACAACAGTTCCATCTGACTGAGTCACTAATTCATAACCGGTAGGATATTGCATCCATGAGTTAGCTGCCACTATCCAAAATGCACTAAAATGTGCTCCAAAAGACACTAAAATAGTTGATAGAAAATGAACGGTAGAAGAAACTTTTTTCCAGCCAAAGAGAAGAAGCCCTAAGAATCCGCCCTCAATCAAAAAAGCAAAAAAACCTTCCGCACTTAAAGCACTACCAAATACATCTCCTACAAAACGAGAGTACCTAGCCCAGTTAGTTCCTAAACTAAATTGTAAAGGAATTCCTGTTGCTACTCCAAGAGCAAAAGTTAGTGCAAAGATTTTTAACCAGAATTTGGTTATATCTTCCCAAATCTTCAACTTGGTTTTTAAATACATCCCTTCCATAAAAATTAAAGCTAGAGAAAGACCAATGCTTAGTGGTGGATAAATATAGTGAAAGGTCAATGTGAAGGCAAATTGTATACGAGATAGAATTTCTACTGTCATAACCATTCCATAAAAAATATTTTATACTACTTTAGTGAATCACAAATAGCAATTCATTATGACGAAAGCAAGGAAGTGTCCAAGGAGGATCGTATCTTGCCAAAATACAAAATCCGGTAGGAGTATAACCATGTTGCTCTATGAGATCTAAAAGAAGATTTGTATTTTGTGTAGCTTTTTTTTCTGTACAAAATCCTGAAAAAATAAGTGCTGCCACTTTTTGCGTTTCTATCTGTTTTAGAGTAATTCGAGAATCCTTAGGAGAGGGAAGTTCTGAGAGCTTGTATTTTGCTGGCATACTAAAAGTAATCAACCAATTTTTTTTTGTTGAATCTTCTCTTTGTTCTACAGGAGCTGTCATAGCAATTTTAGCTTTAGTCGTGTTTTGTCCAAAAATATAAGCTGCAAGAAGGTTAAAACCTTCTTTAATAGCTTTCTCAAAGTTATTTTGAATTATTGTTTGGGCGACAACGCGTGGCTCATATTGCCTGATCTCAAAATTATCCCATTTTTTAAGCACTAGGTATTTGGGTCGATCTTTTTTATTCGCCAAGTTTTTCTTCTTGAATATGAAATTTATGAAAAAAACGGTGAACTATAGGAACAAAAATAATCGTAATAACTAATAGAAAAACAATCCCGATAAAAAGAGTAAAAGTATTTACTAAGATTTTTCTTCCTTTTATTTTTACGGTTGCTACAGAGCTCATTCCAGATAAGATCATAGTGGCATGCTCATAAGCATCAATCCAAGACATCTTTTCAAAGTGATGATATCCCAACATGTCTTCACTCAAAGAGCCTAAAATAATCAAAAAATCTATAGATATATTACGATTTAATTGGTTAAAAAATTAAGACATAGGGTTTTTTTTAGTAAGCATAAAGAGTCAAGTACTTTTTTTTATTAACATAATAATCTATATAAAGCAATCAACAATTATTTTATCTCTGGAGAGGTTTTCAAAAAGAAATCAGAAAAAAGTTCTAAAATCTCTTTATGTTTAAATATCTTTGCATAAGAAAACAAGCCTGTGATAAAAGCGAATGTTTGTATGAAAAAAGATAAAAACTGAAAGGATACATGGCGAGTTAAAGGCGAGTTCAATAAGAAACCAATTGAAAAAGCACAAAGAGCTGCAAATGCACTAGCAAAAACGGTTTTGATTATTAAAGGTAAAAACAAGGGAGATTCCCATCCTCCTTTTTGGTTAAATTTATAGAGAATCCAATAGTTGAGATAGGCGCTTATACTGGTTGCTAAAGCAGTGCTAACCACACCTAATTGTAGCTGAAATACAAAGAGGGTATTTAAAACAATATTGACAGCAACTGTAGTAATAGAGAGAAACATCGGTGTACGAAAATTATTCTGTGCATAAAAAATAGCAGAGAACAAAATCACTAGACTACTTGGAACAAGACCCAAACTATATGCCCAAAGACAAAAGGTGGTTTTTACTACTGCTATTTCAGAAAAACTTCCTCTACCATATAATAAGTTAACCGAACTAGTCCCAACTGTCAGAATAGCAAAAGTACAAGGGATCATCACCGTCATGATCCGTTGATAACCAAAGCTAAACAAGTTTTTTGCCTGCTCAATCTGTCCTCTTTTCAAACATCTTGCAAGGCGAGGAACGATTGTGCTTACACAAGAAATTCCAAAAATTGCCAAAGCTAACTGCTCTAGTCGAATAGAATACCAAAGATAAGTAGGAGCTTTTATATCGATATATCTAGCAAACAGAGGATCGACAAAAGAGTTAATCTGCATGGCTCCCACACCAATGATGCTTAGGCTTAATGTCTTTACTAATGTTTTAACCTCTTCTGGGATTTGTAGATAAAGCCACTGCCTCCAATTACCCCCAATATATTTTAACGTAGGAGCAAGAGTAAGTAGCCATTGTCCAAAAAAACCGATAGCAACCCACTTTGCTAAATGTAACATAGCTAGATCTGTTTCTTGCTGCCGCAATAAAAAAGCAGCAAAACACCAGATCATATTGGAGATAAAAGGGGCAAAGCTAGGGATAAAAAAACACTCATAACAATTTAGAACAGAAATATTAAGACCATATAAACAGATAAATAAAATACTTGGCATAAGCCAAGTCATTAGTTTTAAGATTTCACGGTTAGAGTCTGAAACTGGAAGGGTTAAACAAGCGGCAAGGCCTCCTTCTGCCAGCAAGATAAAGCTTATTAATAATAGGGAGATCAAAAGATTTAACTTACAAAAAAAATCATTTGCTCTGGATTTATCTTGTACATGTATTTGCATGAAATGGGGGATAAAAGCTGATTGAAAAGGGCCTTCTCCTAAAAGACGTCTTAACAAATTAGAAAGGCGAAAAGCTACCATAAATGCAGCAACGGATGCATGATCGCCAAAAGCAAAGGCCATCATCAAATCGCGTCCCATTCCACTTATACGGCTTAAGAGCGTTCCAGAAAAAAAACGCCTTAATATAAGCCTTAAGTTTTTGTCTTCCAAAGCATCCTCACATTTGAGGTTGAGTGTAGAAGTGGCAGATTTTAAAGAGCAAGATAAAAAGCTTTTAGAGCAACTTACGAAGTTCTGCCTGAAGCAGGGCAAAAGTCAAAAATGGATCGCGAAGGGGAATGTATTTTTTCTTTCCCTCCATAGACACTTCTAAAAACCCCTGAATCAGACCGTTTTTCAATTCATCCTTTGTAAAAGAAATTACCTGAGCAATTGCCTCTCTATATTCTGTCTGGAATTCCTCTTGATGAGAAATTTTTGCTAAAAAAATCGGCATGATAGAGGAGAGCAAACCGTTATCAGGAGCTACTTGGCCTAAAAAATGCAAAGAGGATGCGACAAGTCCCGTTTCTTCCTTTAGTTCGCGCAGAGCTGCTTCTTTAGCTGTTTCTTGTAGTTCCACTCCTCCCCTGGGAAGCTCGAGTTCCCAAGAGCGTGTAGCATGCCGATAATTTACAATCAATGCTATACGACCAGAAGATAAAACCGGCAAAACAGCGATACCAGATAAACCTTCTTTTAGTTCATTTTTCCAAATGATTCGGTCATATGTTCCTGGAATCTTTTGAGGAAAATACACAGCATCGCGTAGACAAATCAAATATTGATCTTCACACAACAAGCCTACCTGACTAAATGCCCTAGCTTCCTCTTTGGAAAAACCTTTTTGTAGTAAATGATTCTCTTGTATTTTCTGGATCTTAAGAATTTCTACAGGATCCATGACAATTTCAATTTCACCCTCTTGGTAATTTCCGCTAGATTGAGCGAGTTGTTTAACATACGAAAAGTAGTCTTCAAGGGATTGATTTCCATAGATACACTGTAAATAAAATAGGCTTAAACTGAGGAGTTTTTTCATCTTAGATCACTTTATTTAAAAAATTTTTATACAGCTTATATCACAAAGAATTCAAAAAAATCAAATCGTATAATTTTAAAACTTCTAGAAAAACGCTTAGATGGATTATTTATATCAGAATAATCCGGTCACCTAATAGGGAAAGCAGTGTAGCTGTTATCTGCAAAAGGCCTATAGATCGTTCACTCTACCCTTGTATACAAGCTTTTTCTTCTATCATAGCAGTTGATCAGGAATTAGAGCAGTATTTGAATATGAGGATTTTCCTAAACTAGGTAATTGGTGGTTTTGACTCTGATGATCCTAAGATTTTAGCAAAGGTCTATCCAGAAAAAATCATCTAACTCAAAACAGAAAAGGACTTTACAGACCTAGAAGTCTCCATAGAAAAAGCTAAATTAATGGAATATCAGATGTTCATTGTTGATGCTTTTGGCAAACGACTTTATCATACGTTAGGTAATATTTTTCAATTATTAAATAATCCTAGATCTTCCTTATATGAACAAAAGCGTTCTTTTCTTGCTTAATTGCATTTACAAAATTCTTCAATGCAGGATGCAATTTTGAACTAGAACCTCTGATGACGTTATTAGAAAAGATAAAAACATATCCTAATAAATACTCCCTAGGAAGTAGTTTATAGGGAAAGGTGTTTAGCAGGAGCCGCAGAAGACTTGTCTTCCTCTATGCTTTTCCACAGAAAAAGAGATTTCTGTAGAATAATGCCAGATAGTAGATGGGCTTGGGCAGAGGTTATTAAAGGTAAGGCTATCAATGGTAGGTGCCATAAGGTTGAGTGGGAATTCTATAACAAAATCTATGTAGAAGGCATGGGTAAACTTTATACGCCAGATGAAGTAAAAGACAAAAATGTGACAACTTCATTTATGTAGTTTAAGAGAAACATTCACAATTAGAGAATAGTTATTGAGTTGTTTCTTCAAAATGCAATGCTTCAGAGTTTAGACAATATCTTTTTCCCGTTGGTTTAGGCCCATCATCAAAAAGATGTCCTAAATGCCCATCGCATCTGCTGCAGAGAACCTCTGTTTTTAAGCTAAATAAACTGGCATCTTTTTGGTAACTGATATTTTCTTCTATAATCGGTTCCCAGAAACTCGGCCATCCCGTTCCTGAATCGTATTTAGTATCTGAACTAAAAAGAGGAAGAGAGCAGCCAGCACAAAAATAAACCCCGTGTTTTTTTAGGTTATAGTACTTGTTGTGGAACGCATTTTCTGTTTCTTTTCGTCTAAGGACATCATATTGGTCAGGGGAGAGTTTTTTTCTCCACTCTTGATCTGTTAAAAGAACCTTTTCTCCATCAAAATGATCTAAAGACAAGCGATCCTCCTTGTGAATGATACTACTCATTATTAAGTAATTAAATTTTTTTTAACTAAATTAAAGATAGGTGTCAATGAGTTATTTTTGTTCGAGTTTCTGTTAGTATTTTGTATGAATTTTGATAAATAATCATGGATTTTTTTTGTTTTTTAAATGATAAAAATATAAAAAATTACGATTTATTAAATAAAATTAAGATTTTTTATTGAATAAAAACTTTCTTCCTGAGAATGTGAAAATTATAGGGGTTAGTATATTGAGCCTACTATAGGACTTACAATTAACAGGAGGAATCTTTTTTATGGCCACAAGAAAGACGGCAACTAAAAAAAGAGCAACTAAAAGAAGAACAACTAGAAAAGCGGCTCCAAAAAGAGCAAAGGCTGCTAAAAAAAGAACAACTAGAAAAGCGGCTCCAAAAAGAGCAAAGGCTACTAGAAGAAAAGCTGCAAAGAGCACTAGCACCAAAAGAAGAACTCCCAGAAAAAAAACAACATCTAAAAGAAGAAAAAAACCTTCTTTTTCCATGTTGAGTAGAAGTACCACAGGTGGAGAAGATAGTTTAGGAAGTCATATCTACGGTTAATTTTTAAAAGATAACCTCGAGATAAATTTTTTTGAGGTTATCTTTTTAAGATAAGAGACCACAGGGATGAACAGAAAGCTACCCTTGTGTTGTTGGAGCAATCCCAATTTCTGTAGTTTATGTATTTCTCTGGTAAAGGGAAAATGAGCCTTTTTAAAAATAGGCTGACAAAAACAAAAGTCTAAAAGCTGATAGATTTCAGAATGACTTATCTGCCCATTAAGCTGTTTTGCTAATTGCTGATATAGCAGAGCTAACTGATTCATTAACTGAGTTTGTCTCTTAGCTTGAGAAGCTATGGCTTTTAGAAAAAAATTGATCCATTTAATCCAAGCTAGATCAGAAGAGAGATCAAATAGCCTTTTGCAATATTCTTTCCGATGCTTAGAAAAACAATCACTAGGACAGAAAATAGGCTTAATGAGTAATTTATGTTGATGCAAGAACCACGGGATAAGTAGCCTAGCAATTCTACCATTTCCGTCCATGAAAGGATGGATAATGAGAAACTGACCATAAGCGAGTGCTAATTGAATTAAAGGATAACCCGTACTTGTATTAAAGAAAGATATCCACTTATTGATTAAAGAAGGGACCTCTTCTGGTCTTGGAGGTAAAAAGTAGGCTTTTTCTATACCACATCCCTCTGGTCCGATCCAATTTTGCTGAGTGCGTAGAATACCTAAGGAGCCTTTAATCGAGGAGTTGTATTTAATTAGTCGATGTAAAAAGCATAACTTAGAAATGTTTAAAGGTTGCTTATTGTGGTTGGTTAAGTAAATTAGTGTATGTAAATAATCAATCCACAAGGAATCGGGCTTATCGTTAAATAGGTGAGATAACTGAGCTATACTAAAAGGGATCTTTAGAGAAATAATGGTCTCTGCAATTAGCAAAGGAAAAAGCAGTGCTTGTTTTTTACTATGGGATTGTAGGGCATCGTTATAATGTTCTAAATAATGAGATGCCTTTTTAAGGCTTTTATGGATTAAAGGGTTTGATGCAATAGACTTGTAATTCGAAAATTCGGAGCTTGTAAACACAGCTTTTTTTATCTTTGAAGAGATCTAAAAAAGTAACTTATCAAACCTTGAAATAAGATTACAAGTCTTTTAATTATTCCGAAAAAAAAACTTTAACTTTTTCGGAAAAGTTGCCCTGAAGAGGGTTATTACGCTCTGTTTCTAACTCTTGGAATTTTTTTAGCAAATCTTTTTGGTCGCTAGTAAGGCGTATCGGAGTTTCGATCAGTAGTTTTACAAGCAAATCACCTTGAGATTTTCCCCTAACATTGGGGAATCCTCCTCCTTTGACTCGTAATATTTTTCCGCTTTGAGTCCCATCGGGTATAGAAATACGAGCGTTTTCTCCTGTTGGAGTAGGGATCTCTTTTTTGCATCCTAAAGAGGCTTCTACAAAGCTGACAGGAAATTCGATGATTACATTGTCTCCATCTCTTTGAAAAACATCATGAGGTTTAACCGTAATGAAAATATAGAGATCACCTGCTGCTCCACCTCTTTCGCCCACATCGCCATATCCAGACATACGAAGGCGCATTCCTGTATCAACACCAGCTGGTATTTTAATGGGAATTGTTTGTTTTTTCTTTACTCTACCTTCTCCATGACATGTTTTGCATGGATCAGTAATTGTTTTGCCTTGCCCAAAACACTGATGGCACACGCTTGACATGCTAAAAAAACCACGTGTCTGGTGAATTTGACCGCATCCTCGGCAAGCAGGGCATTTTTTAATCCCATTAGCTGAAGCAGCTCCTAGTCCAATACACGTATAGCAGCATACATAAATTGTAATGCTAGCTTCTTTTACTACTCCTAAAACAGCTTCTTCAAAGGAGAGTGTAAAATATACATATTAAATAGCACCTTGAGATACCGTTTCTT
>JAUPVT010000026.1 GCA_030916885.1 Chlamydiota bacterium | reverse complement strand
TTTATCCGTTTTTTGTCATGGGAATGGGCTTTAGATCCTCCTACGACAATGTCATCTCTATTAAATTTATTTTTATCAATTAAGTACTCTTTAATAGATAAACCAATCTTTTTATGTTCGGGATCAAGTTTGATTACTTTAGCTGTAATCTCTTCTCCTTTATTAACCACCTCCTCTACTTTACCAAAGGGTTGATCGGAGAGTTCTGTTACATGCACCAGAGCTTCAATCCCATTTGGAAGCTCTATAAAAGCACCAAAAGCTGTAATTTTTGTAACAATTCCTTGAACCAAAGATCCAATAGGCATTGTGTTTTCAATGCTCTCCCAAGGATTGCTGCTTAGTTGCTTTAGACCAAGAGTGATTTTCTTACTTTCTTTATCTACAGATAAAATCACAGCGTCTACCCGATCTCCTTTTTTAAGCACTTCTGAAGGGTGTGAGACCTTTTTAATCCAGCTTAAATCAGAAATATGAATTAACCCATCTACGCCTGGTTCTAACTCTACGAAAGCGCCATAATTGGTCAAGTTGCGGATTTCTGCGTTAACACAGCAATCACAGGGGTATTTTTTTTCTACATCGTCCCATGGATTTTTCTCTGTTTGTTTAAGTCCAAGGGAAATCTTCCCTTCTTCTTTTTGGACAGAGAGAACAATAGCCTCTACTTCATCTCCTTTATTCACAACTTCACTAGGGTCTGTTACATTTTTTACCCAAGACATCTCTGACACGTGAATGAGCCCTTCAATGCCTGGTTCAATTTCAATAAAAGCTCCATAAGGAACGAGATTAACGATTTTGCCTTTTACACGAGTACCTGAAGGATACTTCTTTTCAATTTCTTCCCAAGGGTTGGTTTCTTTCTGTTTCATTCCTAAAGCAACGCGGCCCTTTTCTTTATCGACATGCAGGATGATTACTTCCAGCTCTTGTCCTAAAGAGACCATCTCAGATGGGTGTTTAATTCTCTTCCAGGTCATATCTGTGATGTGCAATAAGCCATCGATCCCATCGAGGTCTAAGAAAACGCCGAAATCAGTAATGTTTTTTACACAGCCCTTGTAAATCTCTCTTTCATGAATATTTTCTAAGAGCTCTGCTTTGCGTGAGATGCGCTCTTCTTCTAAAATTTCACGGCGGGATACAACAATATTTTTACGCTCTGTATTAATCTTTAAGATTTTAAAGTCATAGCTTTGTCCAATAAATTCATCTAGATTTTTAATGCGTTTATTATCGATTTGAGAGCCAGGCAGAAAGGCTTCCATACCAATATCTACCATGAGGCCGCCTTTTACCTTGCGAATAACCTTCCCTTTAACAATAGAGCCTTCTTTACAATGGTGTACGATATACTCCCATTGTCTTTGGCGACGAGCTTTTTCTCGAGAAAGTACGATTTGGCCATCTTCTCCTTCTGCCTGATCAAGGTATACTTCGATTAAGCTGTTTTCATCGAGTTCTTCAGTGTCAGAGAATTCGTTAATTGGAACAAGTCCTTCAGATTTTAACCCTACATCTATAATCACAAAATCTTTTGTAATTTCCACAATTTGACCCGTCAAAATTTGACCGGTATTCATTAACGCGACGGAACCTTTCCCGGCAATTTCCTCTTTTTTATTGAGTAAATTTTTGAATTGTTTGGCTTCTTCCTCTTGAAAATCAACATCATCGATGATGTTACTTGCATTCCAGTCGTTTAATTCTTTGTTAGACATTTAAGGGTTTCTCCTGCGTTTTATTGAAAGGAGAAAGACTATCAAATGATTCGTAATAAAATCAATCGTAATTTCACCTTCATTCTCTAGATTAGCCCAAGATGTAAAATCAGATTGTCAACTATTGCATGTTAGTTAAAATTAATCTTCTTAAAATTTTAAGCTTGTAGATTATTTATGAAAAAAATTGTTTTAAAATTTGGAGGGGCTGCTTTAGCCGATTTGGGATCTTTTTATAGTATTAGCCAAATCATAAAAGCTAAGCTAAGTTCTTACTCTGTTTGCGTTGTGGTGAGTGCAATGCAAGGTGTAACTGACCAACTTCTCCAATTGGCTAGAAAAATCGATCCTAACCCCTCTTTAAGAGAATTAGATATGCTCCTTTCTACAGGGGAGATCTTTAGCATAAATCTTCTAGCAATGGCTCTTCACAAAGAGGGGATAGAGGCTATTAGCTTAACAGGAGAACAAGCCGGCATTATTACTTCCTCATGTCATGTAAATGCAAAGATTATCGATGTAAATAAAGAGAGGGTATTCAGAGAATTAGAGTCCGGTAAAGTAGTGATTGTAGCTGGTTTTCAAGGGATTAGTAAAAAAAAAGAGATAACTACTTTAGGTAGAGGTGGTTCTGATATAACAGCTGTTGCTCTTGCCATTGCACTTTCCTCTGAAATCGTTCATTTCTATAAAGATGTAGGTGGAATTTATTCTATGGATCCAAAAACTTGTCCTGATGCAGAGCTGTTAAAAAACATTTCCTATGAAAAAGCGCTAGAATTGGTGAAAAATCAAAATAAAATCATGCATCCCCGCTGTATTGCTTTGGCTGCAGCTCATCAAATTAGCCTGCAAGTGCTCTCTTTCCTTCAGCCAAATTCCACAGGAACTATAGTTAGTGATTTGAGCTGTGCAAAAAAACCAAATTTTTTGTATGAATGGGAGCACAGCTATTTATCTTAAAGAGGTGGTATGCAAGATCTTTTGAAAATTTCATCAAATATTTTTGATATAGTTACAATTCTTAACCAAAGCACGCAAGATGGCGATCTATTCTACCTTGGGAAATTACAGGATGCGTTAATAGAGCATATTTCCTTTGAAGAAATGGAAAAAGGTGAACTATTCAGTGATTTTATACAGAAAATCCCGCTTGTTCAGACTTCTTTCAAAGGAGAAAGTCCCTATTTTTTTAAGATTTCGTTACTCTGCAAAAGAATAGGAAATCCTGCAAAATTTTTTTATGAAATGATTGATAGATGGTTACTTCCAGGAAAAAAAACCCATATTTGTTCTTTTTTTAGTTGTGATTTTATTTTTTCTTATCCTGGTTCTGATCCTTTTTGTCTATCTGAAATAGTTATTTCTACCAATAATGAGAGTGAATTAAAAAAAATGCATGATAACTTTTTGTTTTTACAAAATGAAATTTGCTTAGGTTCAACCTCTGTCTATCAAGCAAATTGTATTTTAGAAAATAAAGGACTATCTGCTGATCAGAAAAACTTATTTATTCAAGAAAGAATTTCCTTGCTGATTCAAAAAAGACCACAAGATTTTGATTATGATATCTTTCACCAGATGCAACATTTTTTATTTAATACAAGACAAGAATTTAAAGCATATCGCGATTGTACGCATATGGCTCGGATTATATCGGTATTTTATTTATTAAAACGTGCATTGGTTAGCCAAACAGAAAATTGTGCTGAGAGATTGATTAAAGTCAAATTACGTAAAACTTGGTTACAATTGCCTTTAGGCTTTAAAAAAGTTTTGGGGGTATTTCTTGCTATCCATTTTCTAAATGATGATGAACAGTTTGAGCAGGTTCATTGCATAAGAATGATTAAAAACTGCTTTCCTGATTTTCATTATATTGAAGGATCTTATTTTTCTTATGCGCCTCAAGAAGGTCAGGTTCATTTAATTTATTTGGAATTAGAAAAAAAAGATACATCAGAAATTTCTTCACAAGAGCTAAAAAAGCTTAATGAGAAACTTATAGATGAAGTAGAAAATGGCATTCATAGTTTAATGCACCCTCTATTTATACCGCGCAATGAAGAAGAAGTGATGCGCAATGTCATCCTTTTATCCAAGCAATTACGTTATTTTCGCGATATTCCTCAGGTTATTATTAATTTTGATGAGCAATTAGAAGCAGATCTTTTATTTACAGTAATTCTTGTGCGTGTTCGTCAAGTGCGGGATTCACCTATACAGCAATTATTTAACTCTAAACTCTCTTCTCTTGTTTTTATTCCTGATCGGATTAAGCAAGTAGGCATGCTAAGAAAAACACACCCAAAAGAAGCCTCGGTTTTTCGTTTAAGGATTGCTTCTCGCTCTTTTATACGATCTGATCATCGAGTGGATTTATTTCAAGCGCGTCAATTTGTAGCAAGAGAACTCGAAAAAGTGATTGGAGAGTTTAGAGATTTTAATGGGGGCATGATTACTAAACAATATGAGCGTTTTAGCGAATTGAAAAGGATGTGCTGCCTATTAAAAAAACAAGAAAGACTGCTATTAGAATATTTTTTTCATTCTATCTATCCCAAAGAACTCAGCACAATTTTTGACCCCTTGCGTTTAAAGGAACTGTTTTTTTTATTTTTAAACCTCTTTGAGAAGAATAAAAATAAAAAAAATAGCACACGATTTGTTCACCAAATGAAACCGGGTTCTTGTTTTTTTGTTTTATCTTATTTTGATCATTCGTTAAAATCCAAGGTTTTGGAAAAAGTTACTCAACTACAAATTTCTTCTTCTCAGCTTATTGCGGTTTTATTCCGTGCTGCGGAATGGGATTATTTATGTTATGGCTATTTAGAAGAAGACACGCAAAAGAAAATACTATTTATAAAAACTATCCAAGATGCTCTTGATTTCTGATTCTAAAAACAAAATGGAAAACTTCTACTTAAAAATGAGTTTTAATCTATGAAACGTTCTTTGATCCAGGTGATTCCTTCCATTCTTTCCGCTGATTTTGGCAAGTTGGCTTTAGAGGCTAAAAAAGCAGAAGAGTGTGGTGCAGATGCATTACATATTGATATTATGGATGGACACTTCGTTTCTAATTTGAGTTTGGGACCTAAAGCTGTTGCAGCAATTAACCGCGCAACAAACCTTTTTTTAGATGTGCACTTGATGATGTATAACCCTTATGATTACGTAGAACAATTTATAAAAGCTGGCTCTGATCGAATTACTTTTCACTTTGAAGCAACCGAAGATGTAGAAGAAACTCTTCGATTTATTCAAAAATGCGGAATCGAAGCCGGTTTAGCTTTTTGTCCAGAGACAAGCCCATCTATGATGGTTAAATTTTTAGATAAATGTGATTTACTTCTTTTAATGACAGTAAATCCGGGGCGTAGTGGGCAGAAGTTCATGCCTGAGGTGCTAGAAAAAATTCAATTTGCACGTGATATTTGCAAACAGATGAAATTGCCTCTTGCTATACAGGTGGATGGAGGAATAAATGATCAGACAGCTTGCCAATGTGTAGAAGCAGGGGCAAATGTCTTAGTATCAGGAAGCTACATTTATAATGCACCAAATATGGCCCAAGCAATCACTATTTTGAAAACTCTTAAGTAGTTCTTATGAAAAAAGTAGTTATAATCGGTGGTGGAACAGGTAATTTTACCGTTTTAAGAGGGTTAAAAGATTATTCTGTTGATTTAAGAGCTATTGTTTCTATGGCTGATGATGGAGGAAGCACGGGAATCTTGCGAGATGAGCTAGGAGTATTGCCTCCTGGAGATGTCAGACAATGTTTGATTGCTCTTTCAAACTCTTCCAATATGATGCGCTCTTTAATGAATTATCGTTTTGAGAACGGAGGCTTAGAAGGGCATAGTTTTGGGAATCTTCTTCTTTCGGCTTTAGAGAAAGTAACAGGTAGTTTTGAAAAGGCTGTAGAAGAAATGGGTAAAATTTTATTTATCAAAGGTAAAGTTATTCCTGTTACCACTCATCAAGTACGTTTAAAAATGCTTTTAAGCAATCGAAAATTACTAGAAGGGGAAAGAGAAGTATATCTTTCTCATGAGATTGATCAAGGCTATAAAAGTATTTATCTAGAACCATTTCCTAAGGCAAATCCACATGCAATTGATGAAATTATGAATGCTGATGTGATTGTTTTAGGCCCAGGAGGACTACATACTTCTTTAATCCCTAATTTACTTGTCGAAGGGCTAAGCGCAGCTCTTCGCGCTTCTACAGCAAAAAAAGCATTTGTAGTGAATTTAATGAATCGCAAAGGGCAAACTACAGGATTTAAAGTCAGTAATTATTTAGAAGAAATTGTTCGTTTTATAGGAAAAGATATTTTTGATTATATTTTGGTTAATAATGAATCACCCCCTCAGGAATTGATAGAGGTCTATTCCGAGGAAGGTCAAATTGTAGAAAATGATTTAAAAGAAGATCGAGTAATAGCTTCTCCTCTTTTAGGGGGTCCAAAAGAGATTCCTAAAAAAGATTTATTAAAACGAAGTCTTATTCGTCACGATTCTAAAAAATTAGCCCAAGAGTTAATAAAAATTGTTAATTGTCTTTGATCTTGATGATACACTAGTTAAGACGTCTGATTGCATTACACATATATTGCTCGAACGCAGTTTGCGTGCAATGGTAAATAAAGGTTTTAAAGTTCAGAGCTTCTGTCACGCACTTTTTCTTTTAAGAGAGCTTAATAAGCAAGCTTCAAGTGCAGAAGAAGCTTTAAAAGAACTTGTTGTTAGTATGAAAAAAGATCTTAAATTTATCCTTATTGGCAAAGAACAACTCACTGATTTTACATTAGATATGCCTATTCTGCCCTTAGAATTAGCTATTGAAACCCTTCATTTATTAAAGAAAAAAAAACATAGTTTATGTTTGGTAACGATAGGGAAAGATTCTTTACAAAGGCAAAAATTAGAAAAAGCTGGTATTGATCCAATTCTTTTTAGTAAGATCATTGTATCTGAAGATAAAAATAAAAAGCCTCATTACGAAAGGCTTTTAGCAGAATTTAAATATAGTCCAACTCAAGTGATGGTTTGCGGGGATCGGGTGTCTGTGGATCTTGAGCCAGCAATACAATTAAACTGCAAGACAGTGCATGTATTATGTGGAAGAGGCTTAAGCACTAAAGAAAAAACATCTAAAGCTAAAATTAATTATCGCATTTCTAGGTTAGTAGAACTAGGCGACTTAAAAGAGTTGATGTAAATGATTTTAAACTAACATTTTCATTTTGAAAACATGGAAAAAAATATGATAACAGGAAATCAAATTTCTCCAGGAATGATTCTCTCTATTAATGGTAGAATGTATAAAGTAGAGTCCTGTATTAAGGTAACCGTTGCTAAAGATAATCCTTTTGTTAAAACAACGCTTAAAGATCTTTTAACAGAAGAGATATTAGAGAAAAATTTTAAACTTAATCAAGCAGTAGCAGATGCTGCTCCTCTTGAGCGATCTCTAGAATATCTATATCTAGAAAAAGAAAATTATTTGTTTCTTGATATTGGAAATTTGGAACAGGTCTTAGTTTCTTCTCAGATTATTGGTGATAAAGTAAATTATTTGAAAGAAGGCATCTCTTTAAAAGCCATATTTTATGGTGATACTGTTTTTTCTATTGAGCTACCCCAATTTTTAGAGCTTGTTATACTTAAAACAGAAGAAATGGAATCGGCATTAAAAATGACTAATTCTACAAAAATGGCTTTATTAGAAACCGGAGCTAAAATTGAAGTGCCTGTTTTTATCGAATCTGGAGATATTATAAAAATAGATACACAAACAAATGAATACATTCAGAGGGTTTAAGGAGGCATAAGAGTGGATTTGAAGGAAATTAAAGATTTAATGACTGCTATGCGAAAAACAGGCATCCAGAAACTGATCATTAAAAAAAAAGAAGGGGATGAGCTACAGCTAGAAACACAAATTGGCTCTAATGCATCGCCTGTTGGTTTTTCATCTGCACAGTCCAATAAAGAGCAGACTTTTTTTCATTCTTCTTCTCCTGTAGACTCAATAGAAAACCATTCTCCTCTTGTAAAAGAAGAAAAATCAGAGAACTATATTACAGCTCCTCTAGTAGGTACGATTTATCATTCTACTTCACCAGACGATGAACCGTTTGTCAAAGTAGGAGATATGGTTCAAGAAGATACGGTTCTCTGTATTATTGAAGCAATGAAAGTTATGAATGAAGTAAAAGCAGGAAAAAGCGGCAAAATTGTAGAAATTCTTGTAGAAAACGGACATCCCGTAGAATTTGGAACTAAAATGTTCCGCATTGTATAATCAATCTTATTTTTTTAAGTGTGTGGAATATGCAGAAAGTCTTAATTGCTAATCGAGGTGAAATTGCTGTACGGATTATCCAAGCATGTCATGACTTAGGTCTACAAACAGTTGCTGTATATTCTCAAGCAGATGCAGAAGCACTCCATGTGCTACATGCAGATGAAGCAATCTGTATAGGGGAGCCTCCTCTTTTAAAATCCTATCTCAAAATACCCAATATTTTATCTGCATGTGAAGTAACAGGAGCAGATGCTATTCACCCAGGATACGGTTTTTTAAGTGAAAATGCTAATTTTGCCTCTATTTGTGAAAGCTGCGGGGTAAACTTTATTGGCCCTTCTGCTCAAACAATCGCTCTTTTAGGAGATAAAGCTCAGGCAAAAGCCACTGCAAAAAGCGTCAAATGTCCTGTGATACCGGGCTCAAAAGGTGTCATTTCAGATGTAAAAGAGGCATTAAAAGAAGCTAAGCAAATAGGGTTTCCTATATTTATTAAAGCATCTGCTGGTGGTGGTGGTAAAGGGATTCGTGTCGCTCATACAGTTGAAGAATTTGTAAGACAGTTCTCTTCTGCAAAAACAGAAGCTGAAACCATCTTTAACAACTCAGATGTCTATCTAGAAAAAATGATTGTTAATCCTCGCCATATTGAAATACAGGTCTTAGGAGATAAATATGGAAATTATGTACATTTAGGAGAAAGGGATTGCACTGTTCAGAGAAGAAGACAGAAATTAATCGAAGAAGCTCCTTCTCCTTTATTAAACCCTTCTTTGCGTAAAAAAATGGGAGAAGCTGCCATTGAAATTGTTAAGGCGGCTCATTATTATTCCGTAGGAACTGTTGAGTTTTTACTGGATGAGAATAAAAAATTCTACTTTATGGAAGTAAATACTCGCATTCAAGTGGAGCACACCATTACGGAAGAATTAACAGGTATTGACTTGGTAAAAGAGCAGATTAAAGTAGCAATGGGTGAAAAATTGAAAATCAAGCAGAAGGATATTTGTTTTAAAGGGCATGTCATTCAGTGTCGAATTAATGCAGAGAACCCCGCAAATCATTTTACGCCTTGTCCTGGAGTATTAGAATATTATATTCCCCCTGTAGGCCCTCATGTGCGTTTAGATAGTGCTTGTTACTCTGGTTATCGAATTTCACCCTATTACGATTCAATGATTGCTAAATTAATTATAAAAGGGAAAGATCGCAAAGAAGCGATTGCAGTTGCCAAAAGAGCTTTAAGGGAGTTTCATATTGGCGGAATAGATTCTACAATTTCCTTCCACTTATTTATGTTAGAAGATAAATGTTTTTTAAATAATGAATACTTTATCAATTATATTGATCTGCTAATTTCAGAAGGATGTAATTTTGCTAAGCCCAAAGAATAGGTGTCTATATACTTCGCTTTAGAATTAGATCTACGTATCTCTCTGGGTGAAATCCAGGATAAGATTGTTAAAATGGTAGTTCAATTAGAAGCTGATTATAAGGACCAAGAAAATGTTCTTGCGATGGTTATGATATGCAAACAAGTAGTTATGGAATGAAAGGAGAATATAGAAGAGGGTTAGAGATAAAAGGAATAGCAATACTTAATCTAGAATCTAAAAATGTACTTATTATCGATGATATTTTTGATGCTAGTAATACACTCTTTCAAGTATATCAAGCGCTTGCTAAAAAAAATCCAAAATCTTTAAAGTCACTAGTTTTGGTTTCTAGAAATATTCCTCGAGATATAGATTATTGGCCTAATTATGTTCTCTATTTAACATGGAAGAAGAAGATGGGTTTATTATAGGTTATGGATTTGATTATAAAGAACACTATCGAGTATTAAAAGATGTTTATCTTTTAAAGGGCTTATAAACGATTTCAGATTTTTAGAAAAGGATTTTATAAGTGAAAGGAATTATTCTTGCAGGAGGTAAAGGCACTAGGCTATATCCTGTTACAATCGGTATATCTAAACAGCTCTTACCTGTATTTGATAAGCCTATGATTTATTATCCTTTAGCTGCTCTCATGCTATCTGGTATTAGAGAGGTTTTAATTATTTCTAGTTTAGAAGATAGGCCACGTTTTCAACAGCTTTTTAAAGATGGCTCAGACTTAGGAATTTCTATTTCTTATGCACTACAGGAAAAACCAGAGGGGATTGCTCAAGCTTTTTTAATAGCAGAGTCTTTTATTAACCAAGAGAATGTAGCATTAATCTTAGGAGATAATATTTTTTACGGGCATCAGCTCCCTCAATTACTAAAAAAATCCTCTTCTTTTGTAGAAGGAGCTACGATTTTTGGTTATGAGGTAAAAGATCCTCATCGCTATGGAGTATTAGAGTTTGATATAAATCAAGAGATAGTCGATATCATAGAAAAACCTCTTCACCCTAAATCTAATTTTGCAGTTACAGGGCTTTATTATTATGATCATCAAGTAGTATCTATTGCTAAACAGTTAAAACCTTCTAGAAGAGGGGAATATGAGATTACTGATCTAAATAAATTTTACTTAAGGAAAAAGCAACTACGGGTCAAATTATTCGAGCGTGGTTTTGCATGGTTAGATACAGGAACTCATGACGCGCTTCAGCAAGCCTCTTTATATGTAAAAACAATCCAAGAAAGACAGGGGATTTATATTGCTTGCCTCGAAGAGATTGCTTATCAAATGGGTTTTATTGACCTAGATCAATTACAAAAAGCAGCATCGCTTTTTGCAGAGACTGATTATAGTAAGTATTTAAATAAGCTTGTGCAAAAAGAGAATATAAAATTAGCTAGGGTATAGATTTAAAGCGAGAGCGTTTTTTATAAGGAGCATTGGTTTTTTTTCCATATACAACTTCATGAAGGTCTTCAATTGCCATAAAAGCATTAGAATCTTCTCTTAAGACAATTTCTTTTAACTCAGCAAGATCTAAACGCTCAACTATTACAAAAATAATCTCCTTAGCATCTCCTGAAAAACCTCCCTTACCATGCATGATTGTTAAACCAAGACCTAACTCATTAATGATTGCATGGGAAAGTTCTTTAGATTTTGATGACATAATAAGAACAGATTTTATCTCATCAAGACCTACAATCACCAGGTCCATCATTTTGAAAGCAACAATATACGTCATCAAAGACTGCAGAGCAATGTGCCAATCTTTAAAAATCAATCCATAAGCACCGAAGATAAATACATTTACAAATAGAACAACCTGTCCTACTGTAAATCCTTTCTTACGATTAATAATAATCGCTAGGATTTCCGTCCCATCTAAGCATCCTCCATGGCGAATAATGAGTCCAACTCCAATCCCTAAAATAGCACCACCAAATACAATAATTTCTAAAGAGTCTGCTATAAAAGGAGGGGATTGGCGTAAAATGCTTAAAAATCCTGCAAATAGTAACACTGCAACTAGCATGTGTATTACAAAAGATCTACGGATATATTTATATGCTAGATAGATAAAAGGCAGATTTAAAGCGATTAGAATAAAAGATAGATATCCGTCGCCATATAAACGACCAAAGATTAGAGCAATACCTACAATTCCACCATCAATTAACTGATTAGGAATCAGAAATATTCTTACAGAAACAGCGGATAAAAGAGCTCCTATAGCTATCCAAAGAAAGCTAAGTATATGATGCTTGGTAATTTTAAAAGAAGGTTTGCTCATGGTATCTACAGGACTTTTTGCTTTAAAATACGATTTAAGCAAGATTTATAACCACTGATATTTTACAAACGCGAGAGACGGGACTTGAACCCGCAACCTCCGCCGTGACAGGGCGGCGCTCTAACCAATTGAGCTACTCCCGCAAATGTGGTAGGTCTTGGGCGCAACAGGACTCGAACCTATGACCACCTGTGTGTAAGACAGGAGCTCTACCAACTGAGCTATGCGCCCCAAACAACAAAGTACGTAGTTTAGACACATGAGGGTTTTTCTACAAGAAATTTCAAAATAAAAAACCCTTAAACAATAAAAGAGCTGATATAGCTGTAGATATCTTATCAGGGAATTATGGGAAACCTCTAAGGGGATAAAGGGTATATTTCACAGAAATTAGAAAAAAAATTAATGGATAGAGGTCTATAATTACTCACAAATTTACACTTTGAAATGAAAAATAAGTTCATGAATCTTCGGAATAAAAGTATTCCTATATAAAAAGGTTATTATTGAAGCTATAAGTGATCAATTTAAAAATATATTCCAGATTGAGCATACAAGACAAAAGATCAGTAAGCAATTTTTTGGTTAATACGCTTTGTAGAATTGCGGCGTATAAGAGGCAACCTAAAAGTCCTCTTATTAACCTGAGTTTTGGGTTTTCTAGCAGGCGACTAGTTCTAAACTTTTCTTATTTTGTCTCCTTTTTCTGGTTTTTTTTGTAAATGAAGCTTATACAACATCAATAGGTTTTTTTACACTGTTTTTTTTGTCTTAACTTTCCTGTTGTTAATTAATTAAACCCAACATTCAGCTTATTAAGCTGCCTGATAAGGAAAGTTTAGAACTAGTTGCTTGTTAGAAAATCGGTAGTCCTAAACAGGTAGTGATTATCTAAGTTTTAATTTTATGGATAAAGGATGTATTATGCTCTAAAATCATGGGAGCCATAAATGAATATCTCTTGTCCTAACTGTTGTTCACATACC
>JAUPVT010000025.1 GCA_030916885.1 Chlamydiota bacterium | reverse complement strand
ATTAAAAGGGAAGAAATATGAGGGTTTTTTGGAATCCACCCAAAAGCTGGCATCTGCTGCCAGAGGTTAAAAACTCGGTCTAGAACAAATGTCTCTAAAATGATTTGATTTTGTAAATTACGAATAGGGATTTTTATCTTATGGTTTAAAGCAATATCTCGATAGGTTAATGCTTTGCAAAGAATCTCCGCAACACAAAAATCAAGCCAGCTACTATCTACTTCTATCGTATTTTCTAATACTTCTTGTACAACTTTTAAGTCCTTTTTACTACTAGATACTAAAGAGAGTAAAGGGGCATCGGAGAAGTACCCATGTTCTTTGGCAAACTTTTGCAAGCCTAATGGACTTGTATAAGTTTTGATTTCTTCTTGTGTTTTATAAGAGCGTCTCTGATAAGGGAAACAGATTCCAAGCAAGGAATCCAATTTAGATAGGCTCCAAGTTCGTACGTTACTCATGAGGGGAAAACACTCTTTTAAGAGCTGGTTTAAATCGTTCTTTTATGATTTGTTCTTTGTTGGTTAATAGATCATCATGCAATGTTTTTACATCTATGAGTTGTAATCTCCTACAACTAAAAACGTCCTTTTCCGCACGAAAAATAGCTTTATATTCTTTATCGTGAATACAAAATTCTGTAGGAGAAAAACAAGCATTAAACCGAGCAATCACTACATAAGGCCAATGATTCTCATCTAAAACAGATTGTCCCTCATAGTTTCCTATAAATGGTTTTTTCAATAAATAGTGAAATAAAGTAGGGAAAATATCCATATGCGAACTAAGTCGATCCAAAGTGCATCCACTCCATTTAGGATCGTTTCCTAATCGATAATAAAGAGGGATATGAACTTGTGGATAACTTAAATGAGAGGCATGAAAAAGATGCCCTTGTTCATAAAACTCTTCTCCATGATCTCCAGTGATTACTACTAAAGCATCTTTATCCGATGCAAGAGCTATAAAAAACCTACCAAACAAGGAATCCACAAAATGCAGCGCATTTCGATAACGATTTTTAATTTTTTCTAAATATTCTTTGCTGTTAGAGAGTGCTTTTAGATAGTTAAGTGTTTGATCTACAGGTTCAAAAACAGATTTTTTTTCAAGAGGCCAGCTATAATCTAAATGTGTAGAATCTAGAAAAGTAATAAATGCTCGCCCTCCTTTGTCCTTCTGCATATCCTCAATTAAGCAGTTGATCACGGCTTGGTCTTTTAAATAAGTAGGCTTCTCTGTAGAGTCCTGCGTGACTATTTTATCGATAAGCGCCCGATTATGACCAAATAAGCTCTCTTCCATTCCATAATAACCAAGTCGTGAAGAGGCGTATACATGGATACGATACCCACTTGCCTTCAGTGTTTGTAAAAAAGGACTTCCCATGGCTTTTTGCTTTAATAATAAAGAATTCCAATGAAACGGTAATTGAGAATAAAAAAGTGAAAACCAGGAAAGATGTGTTGCATTTGCATTGGAAAGAGCTAATTGAAAAGAAAGTGACTGCTCTTTAAAAGAGCTCAAATGAGGAGCTATCTCTTGATTAATGAAATCTTCTCTTAAAGATTCTACTATGAATAAGTAGATATCTGGCTTTGTATCTAAATGGATTTTTTCGATTTGTAGCAGATTATGCTCTTGTAGAGCTAAAATAGGTTGATCTACTTCTAGATACTCTTTTTCTTTCTCAAAAAAAGTTTTTTTCCAAGGTAGGATTTTTTGATATGCCTGGATATTGCCAAGCATTTTTCTATCTAAGGTTACCAAATCCCAGATACATAATAAAAAAAAACTACCCCCTGCTAATACAATCAGAGAGTTGAAAGAAAGATAAAGAGGAATTTTGTCACTCCAGTGTTGTGTTTTCTTAAAGCACAATACACTTGAAATTAAGATAATCACTGCGCTAAAAAACAAAAGAACCCAATTGCTTAAAGAGATATTACTTGCATAAAGCAGCTCTAAAATATTGTCTCCTCCTTCTTGCAGCATAAAATTTAGAGCAAACCAAAAAGAAATATCCATCAATCGAACAAGAGGGAAATCAATAATATGGGCTAATATTAAAAATAAGCTCAACCCAACTATGTTGATAGCAAAGGGAAGATATAAACTAAGTATCTTAGCTAATATAATTAATAAAATAGTTTCAAGAGCACATTGTCCTATTGCATCGATACACCATATAGTTGCGCTGGGTTTTAGCAAAAGATGAACAATATGTAATGTACTTATTAATAAAAAATAGAAGATAAAAAACCAATAATTAATCGATTTTTCTTTCATGAATTGTCTTTAATTTAATAAATCAGCAACAAACTCTTCCCAAGATTTTTTTCTAATAAAATCCTCAATGCGTTCGGGATGTTGTACATGTACCTGTTCTACAAATTCTGGTATGAAGCGTATAAGGTTATCTAACGTGTATTCTTCATCCATACGACGAGAAAACCCTTTAATAAATTCATTCCATTTAAATCTACTGGTCTTAATTTGACGCATACAATTTTTTAGCTTTTCATCGGAAAAGATATACCCAATAAATCGCAGAGGATGAATATAATTTACTTGATCCCCTTTTTTCTCTAGGTAGCGCCGCTCAAGCAGCAGCTTTACTAATCCCTTTTCTGCCATTGTTTTAATAATAATTTGGATATTTTTTTTATCCTCTTCTAATAAAGGAAGTTGATAAAAAGGATCTTGCGTGTCAGCAGGAATAAAAAAAGTTTCCATTTGTCTCTGTATTTTTTCTTTATAAACGGCTAGCTCTTTTTGCATATCCTTCCAACTAATCTTTTCAAATAACTGACAAAAAACTGATGGTATATTCTCACAACCTCTTATTAATCTTTCAAAGACCTGATTTTTGATGTTTTGATAGTTTTCATAATCAAATCTTTCGGCAAGAAGAAGATTCTGAGAGATTTCTTTAACAAGCACTGCTTTTGATTGAAAAAAGTCATTTTGATCCATCAATTGATAAACAGCATCAGGAAAATTCTCCTCTATTTGTTCTTTAGATTGCATAGAGATAAATCCCATATGACTGATTATCAGAGATAAAAGGAAAATTCTCAGCATCTAATCCTCCATAAATTAAAAATTAATTTTAATTATACAAAGAATTTCCCACAACAACTTTACTCGAAAAAAGAAAGTAAAAAAATGACTAGAGATTTATTGAGTTTTTTTTTTAAAAACTATAAAGAAACAAATAAGCCCCTTTCAAAGGAAGAACAGATGCGTCATACAGTTTTTTTATTTGGAGAAGCAGAAAAAGGAGAATTTTGTACCCCTAAGCTTTGTGAATCCGCCTATCAACTATCAGAAAAATTTGGTAATCCTCCCAACGGAAGTGAAGGATTACCATGTGGCATTCAAATGCTGCTATACAATAGGTTACTGATTTATTTTAGAGTAAAAGAAGAAGGTTTTAGTTTATCTGATTATAAGCAAGGACTAAAAATACTTAAAAACCCAAAAGCATTCCCCAAGCTATCAGCTATTTGCATGCCTGGAGTAGGAGACGCAGATATTATCAAACGCACCATTGCCATTTGCTTTTTATATCAAAGCATCTTCGTTACTTCTCAAAAAGATCTCTATGACTTCTTAACTAGCTACGTTTCTTAGTTAAAATAATCAACCAATCCTACTGTGTCCGGTTGCATGGTTTTTTTCCCCACACTCCAATTAGCTGGACAAACCTCTCCATGTGCTTCAAAACAAATTAACGCATCTAAAATACGTAAGGCTTCCTCGACCGAACGCCCAATAGGAAAATCATTGATTAAAAGATGACGTATAATTCCTTGGCGATCAATTAAAAATAAACCTCGGTAGGCAATCCCCTCTTCTTCGTGCAATACACAATAATCACTAGCTATTTTCTTATTCAGATCAGAAACAACTGGATATTCTATCCCTTCAATACCACCTTTGGCTTTAGGAGTAGAAAGCCAAGCTAAATGAGAAAATTTGCTATCTACTGAGCAACCAACCACCTGGGCATTTTTCTTCTTAAATTGTGGAAGAGCTTCTTGAAAAGCATGTAATTCCGTTGGACAAACAAAGGTAAAATCTAAAGGGTAGAAAAAAAGTATAACATATTGTCCTAAAAAATCATCTAAGGAAAACCCCTCTATTATTTTCTCTTTCTGCACTGCTTTTGCTATAAAAGAAGGGGCTTTTTTCCCAATTAGTAAACGACTCATATTTTCCTCTTGTGTAAAAGTTTTTCCATTGCATGGATGTTTGAGAGCTCTTGCTTAATTGTAGTTTTCTCCCCGTGTCCTGGATAGATAATAGTTTCTTGAGGAAGAGTCTCTAGCTTCTTTAAAGATTCTATCATTTTAAGAGGAGAGCATGCTGTTGGCAAATCCATTCGACCAATAGCTCCTTGAAACAATGTATCTCCTGAAAAAAGCATTTTTTGTTCTTCTAGATAAAAACATACACCTCCTGGAGTATGCCCTGGAGTGTGAATGACCTTAATACGCAAATCTCCTGCATTAATCACTTCTTCGTCTTTTAGATAGTGATCTACTTTTACCCCTTGAATAGGAATAAAGAGGAGAAGCCCATCAGAACCAGGGTTTATGATATTATTTTCATCATCTTGGTGTACATAAACCCGTATGTCTAAATGATTTTTTAAATGAGCCAAGCCTGCAATATGATCCCAATGAGAATGAGTAAGAAGAATTTTTTCTAGTTTTAATTGGTGCCTTTCTGCATAAGAGTTAAGCTCTTGAGCACTATCTTGACCCACATCAATTACAACAGCTGACTTAGAAGATGGGCAGATAAGCAAATAGCTATTCGTATCTATTGGCCCGGTTGTGAATTTCTTTACAATCATAGATAGCTCTCTAAAAGAAAAAAATGCACCAGAGAGGATTCGAACCTCCGACCTCCCGGTTCGTAGCCGGGTGCTCTATCCAGCTGAGCTACCAGTGCATAGGGCTTATATCATCCTGATTTACTTAATTTTCATCAAGAGCATTTTTAATTTAAACACGATCTTTAGAAAAACTTTTATTATACGTTTTTTTTATTCTTGTAATACTCTCTTTTAAACTTCTAGAGAAGGTTCCTATGAAATTCATATTACTTGCCTTTTGTCTCGGACAAATTTCAGAGCCCATCCATGGAGAAATAGAAAGCAAACTTTCTATTTAGCGTATACCTTTTCTTTTATAAATAAAAATATTTTTAAATAATTAAAAATTAATTACAATAGTAAAGTTTTAGAACAGAAATCGATTGTTAATCAAACTAAAAAATTGATAGCCCCCATTATCAGAAGAGACATCTAAAGTAGTAAATTTTTACTCAATGACTCAAAGAGAAAGGGCTATTGTTGAACATGATGTGCAAGGAGCTCTACTAAGATCTGCATTGTCGGATAAAGAAGTCAAAATCGCTTGTGATTTTTTAAGCGCTGCAGCTAAGCTACCACAAAAAGTACATCAGGTAGATAACTTTTAGGGTACAGACTTGTCTTTACGCTAATTTCTTCGATTATGTAATTCAATATATTTATATTTTTTCAATTAAATCCTTTGTATCTACATTCCATTTTGGAAACTTAAGTAGTTATAAAGACTAAAAACCTCAGTTTTTGATTTTCTAGTAGATAACTAGCTCTAAACTTTGGTTGTTTTTTGCAAACGAAGCTTATATAACGTTAAGGAATCTTTTCTACAACTCTATATAGGATAATTTTTTTAATCCCTTTTAAAACAAGGCTAAAACGCACTTTTTCTTTATAAGAGTTTCAGCTCTAAAAGCTCTTGTAATCCATCTGAAGAATAAGATAAGCATCCATGAGTTGCTTTCTGGGTTAAACTTGTCTTGATTTCCTAAACACAAAAAAGGAGGTCCGCCCTTTGTTTTCTTCGGTAAGTTAAGCCTATTATCTTCCAAAGAAATTTTATAGAAATGAAGTCTCTTACTTTAACCTCTATACAAGCAATAGAAGATGATAGCTTACTATTTACTTTTGAACAGGAAACCTCTTATTCATTAAATAGCTCTCTCGATTGAGAGAAAGAAGACCTTAAGAAGCTTCTCCTAGTTCTGTAAAGGAAAAAAGTGCTTTAAATGCCATTTCGATTACGACATTTATAGCGATTAGTACAGCTGCAAACTTCACAGTAGGCTTATTAAGGCCAAAAATTTCTAAACCTCTCACCTTTGCTAAAGAACAGATACTTCTGCTAAAATGGCAATTTAAACCCATTTTCACAAAATATCTTAAGTCCTTTTCTAAGTCTTTATCAGAAATTAAAGACCCTTTTATAAATCTGCTTTCCATAAAATTGATGAAGGTATTAGAAACGATTCCAGCTACTGAGTAAATTGCTCCATCTCTAGGAGAAATAACTTTGGTAATACGACCTGCCATGTATCCAATTGCTCCAGCTATAAAGATATCAACTGCCTTTCTAAAAGTTGTGTTCATATAGAACGAATCGTTCTGCCAAGCTAATCGTAAGCGTTCTGCTATTTCCATTTGATTCTTCTTACTCCTAATCAGTAATTCTTTCTAAAAATCCTTTTATAAAAGAAGACATGATAAAGGAACTAACAAAAGTCCATTTATCTATACTAAAAGTTATATCGGGAACTCTTGCAGTTATGCATACGCCACCGAAATTACTAAATACATAGCTTTATTTATCACTTTCTCCCTTCTATCAGCTCATTTAGAACATGTGAGATAACTATTTTGAGCTAACATATAGATGGCTCCATTCATAGGAGAGAGAACTGCACCTGTTGCCCCTAAAGCTGCATCATGGAAAGACTTTTCTAAAAAATTACTGATGCTCATAGTTTATAGCTTCCTTGTTAGGAGAACTCGAAAAGGATACACATTTAACAGAAACAAGTAAAACGTTTACTATTTATAGTAACTCTAGAAAAAACTCTATTCTCAGTTATTCTTTTCCCAAAAATACTAGAGAAACTATAATCATAGCTCAACTGATCTGGGAGAAAAAATGAACAGAAAAATATCGATGGATGACATTATAGCTCTTTGTAAAAGAAGAGGTTTTATCTTTCAAAGTTCTGAAATTTATGGAGGTCTCCAAGGGATATATGACTATGGTCCTTTAGGAGTTGAGCTTAAAAATCATTTGAAATCAGCTTGGTGGAAATCTATCGTTTATGAAAGAGATGATATTGAGGGTTTAGACTGTTCGATCATTACCCATCGTTTAACACTGAAACACTCTGGTCATGAAGATACCTTTACCGATCCTATGGTGGATTGTCGTCAATGTAAGCACCGTATGAGAGCAGATCATATTGTTGATCATAAATGTGATCATTGCGGGTCTAAAGACTTAACAGAAGCCCGCAATTTTAATTTGATGTTTCGTACTAATTTAGGACCTGTTGATGATGGAACAAGCTTTGCTTATCTTCGTCCAGAAACAGCACAGAGTATCTTTATCAATTTCAAACACGTAGTCGACTCAACCTCAAGAAAAATTCCGTTTGGTATTGCACAAGTTGGAAAAGCATTCCGCAATGAGATTACTCCCAGAAATTTTATTTTTAGAGTACGTGAATTTGAGCAAATGGAGCTCGAGTTTTTTGTAAAGCCAGGTGAAGATGAAACCTGGCATAAAATCTGGGTAGAAAATCGATTGAATTGGTGGAAAGAACAAGGCCTTCTAATAGAAAATCTTCAATTACAATCACAAAAAAAAGAAGAACTAGCGCATTATTCAAAAGCTACTACTGATATTTTATATAGATTTCCACATGGGTTTGAAGAATTAGAAGGAATTGCTAATCGAACAGATTTTGATTTAGGATCTCATACTAAAGCTAAAGAAGAATTTAAGCTGTTCGCTGATGTAGCAACTAATAGTGATTCAACTACAAAACTTGGCATTCAAGATCCTCAAACCAAAGAATATATTATCCCTTTTGTGATTGAGCCCTCTGCTGGTTTAGATCGTGGAGTATTAGCTATACTAACACAGGCTTTCACAGAAGAACTATTACCAGAAGGACAAAAGCGTATTGTTCTAAAATTAAAATCTCATCTAGCTCCGATTAAAGTAGCGGTTGTTCCCTTAGCCCGTAACAATGAAAAAATTGTGACAAAAGCTAAAGATATCAAGCGTTTTTTACAAAAACTGGGCATTGGTCGTATTAAATATGAGGATACGGGAAACGTAGGCAAAGCCTATCGACGTAATGATGAGATTGGCACACCACTTTGCATTACAGTTGATTTTGATACTTTTGAAAATGTAGAAGAGACGGTTACAATCAGAGACCGCGATTCGATGCAACAACAAAGGATTTCAGTTAAAGAACTAATTCCCTTCATTAAAAACTACTTCTCTTAAAATGTATAAATCAAGATTTAATCTAACAGACACCTATTTCAAAATAGTATTTAATAATGTTTCGTCAGATTAAATCTCAACTAGCACACTTAAAAAGATATAGGATCACTCTTGTTATAGAGTGATCCTTAAAACTGCTTACGAAATAGTGCAGCTATTATTTGAACCACCGGTAGAATACACAGCGGTAGATTTAAACCCAAGCTCTGAGCTAGACCCTACAGCCATTACTTTACCACCATCGTATGTGACGGGCCCAGATCCACCAGAAGAAGATGAACCACGAGCTTTTTCAGCATATGCATGAGATATAGATGCGTTCTTCCAGCTAAGGACTGTTTTAATAGCAGCAGACTCATCCACTTCACTAGTAAAAGACTTCCCTGCATCCGTTTCAGCAACCGATTTACTAGGATCTATATACATAACATTAGGCTGGTGGTTCTCTCTAGAAGGAATAGGTCCATATTGTATAGGAAGAACAGTACCTGGAGTATTCTTATTTTTCGGCTCTAAGTTTCGTTTTGTTTCTGGCCTGCTTCCTTTACCTCCTTCAGGTTTGCCTCCTCCTCCTTTGCTTTCTCCACTTTTTTTACCTTTAGCTTCTAAGCTAACAACGTCCATTGGGCTTGGTGCGAATACTGACTTGGTTATAGCTGACATTTTGTTCTCCTTCTTGTAGATTTTCTTGCAATTTCAAATATATAAAAGAGGATTCTTGCTTCATGCGATTTAAAAGATCTATCTTATAATCTTTCTGAAAAGAAGATCTTCTTTCCCATAGATCTTGCAGTTGTTTTATGTTTTGATAAAGAACCTGCCAAGAATCAATAATCTCTTCCATAACAGAAGCTTCTTCATCGAGCAGGACTCCTTTTTCTGCTGATTGAATATAAACTTCTCGTATTTCTTCAAGATTTTTTATAAATTTCTCACTTGCTTCTAAGAAAAAATCGACTTCCTGCAGTTCTTTAACGTCCATATACCACCTGTTATTTTAAGCAAATTAAGATATTTACTTAAATTCACTGCCCAAAGGTAAATTTTTTAATCATTTTAAGTAAATAAAAAATTTATTATTTATCAAAAATGTTTCTTATTAATCTTTATAAAGGGTAGATATGAATGTACCTACATACCAAGCACAAAAATTTAAGCTTGTAGGAGACAATTTATAATGGGAGTTAAAGGGTTTAAAAGAAAGATGACTAGGACAACAAAACCTCATAAAAGAGCTGCTCTTTTATGAGGTAAGAATTAAAGGTTTATATATTTAAAAATCCATACCGTCCATCATTCCACCCATACCACCGCCCATCATGCCATTCATTCCACCCATATTAGGCATAGAAGGAACTGCTTTTGATTTGGGTTTGGGGATTTCTGTAATGATAGCAGCAACTGTTAGTAGCATACCAGAAACAGAAACTGCATGGACAAGAGCACTTTTAGTCACACGTACTGGATCGATAACTCCATCTAAAACCAGATCACTAAATTGATCTGTAAGACCGTTATAGCCCCAGTTACCATCCTGTTCAAATACTTTCTCAGCAATTAAGCCCCCTTGTTTGCCGCAATTATGAGCAATTGTAGCTGCAGGAGCAAATGCCGCTCTGCGGATAACTTCTACACCAGTTGCTTCATCACCACTACATGTAATAGAATCTAGCACCTTGATAGCTCTTAAAAGGGCAACCCCTCCCCCTGCTACAATCCCCTCCTTTGCAGCAGCACGAGTTGCATGCAAAGCATCTTCAACACGCTCTTTTTTCTCTTTGAGTGCGGTTTCCGTGCCAGCTCCTACATTGATAATAGCTATACCACCAGATAGTTTAGCTAATCTTTCTTCCAGATGTTGCTTTGCATATTCAGAGGTTTCTCTTGCAATTTCTGCTCGTAAAAAAGCTATTCTTTCTTGAATCATTTTTTTATCACCAAAACCATCAATAATCGTAGACGAATCTTTTGAAATTTTAATATTCTTTGCTGTTCCAAGAACCTCTAGACCGACATCCTTTATAAAAAACCCTAGATTTTCTGTGATTAAAGTAGCCCCAGTGAGAATCGCCATGTCTTCCAAAAGAGCTTTTCTCCTATCACCAAAAGAAGGAGCCCCAATAGCACATACAGGTATTGAAGATTCTCCTAGTTTATTGATAACTAAAGTGGTAAGCACCTCTTCTTCCATATCATCTGCGATAATCAGTAAAGGTCGTTGGGTTTCTTTTACTTTTTCAAGAATAGGAACCAATTCCTTAGCTTGTGACAACTTTTTATCCGTTATCAAAATCAAAGGGTTTTCATATTCAACGATCATTTTCTCAGCATTATTCACAAAATAGGGAGAAAGATATCCTTTATCAATTCGCATCCCTTCTACAACTGTTAAAACAGTATCAATCCCTTTTGCTTCTGCAATGGTGATTATACCGTCTTGACCCACTTTTTGCATGGCCTTAGCTACAATTTCTCCAATCTCGGCATCATTATTGGCAGAAATTGTTGCAATTTGCTTGATCTCTTCATCGCTTGTTATAGGCGTTGCCAACTTGTCTAAAGCGGTTAATAAATGAGTAACTGCTTTATCCATGCCCTTTTTTAGCAGCATTGGGTTTGCACCAGATCCCACATTTTTCAGACCTTCTTTATAAATAGCATACGCAAGGACAATTGCAGTCGTTGTACCATCGCCTGCAACATCTGATGCTTTATTAGAGGCTTGTTTGACCAGTTGAACTCCTACATTTTCAAAGGTATCCTTAAGGAAAATTTCTTCTGCAACGGTTACTCCATCTCTGGTACAAAGAGGAGATTTCCCTCCTTTATTAATCACAACATTACGACCTTTAGGTCCCATTGTTGTAGCTACTGCTTTAGTTAGCTTTTTTACCCCTTCTAAAATAGATTTTAGGGCTTCTTGGTTAAATTGCAGCATTTTAGCCATATAGCACATCTCCTTTAAGGCTTAAAATTTAAACAAGAACTCCAAGAATATCATCTTGAGATATAATCAGATATTCAGCTTGCTCATCTTCTGTCTTTACTTCAGTACCAGCATAGGAAGAAAAAAGAACCCAATCTCCCACTTTTACATGCATAGGTTTTAATTTTCCCTGTTCATCGTATTTACCAGGACCTACTGCAACAATCTCTGCTTCTCGAGATTTTTCTTGCACGGATTCTGGTAATAAAATTCCACTTTTAGATTTTTTAGCAGCAGCTCTTTTTATAAGAACTTTATCTCCAAGTGGCTTCATATGATTAGCTGACATAAAATAACTCCTAATTTTTATTGATTTTGCATAGCAAATCGTACAAATACAATCTATTTTTGTCAATGCAAAGAGAACGTTTTTTAGCAAATTAAAGCTACAAGTGCTAATTAATAGAGCAAATAAGCACTGCGTTTTGTTAAGAACTTTTGACGATCTTCTAATTGATAGCTGATTAGCTTCCAAGCAACATACTCTTCATTATTTAACACTTCAAGCATGTACTCATTCCCATTAGCTTTACAAAAATTTTTTTTTCTTTCGGATCCTAATTGATTGAGTCTATTTGTAAACTGTTCTCGATAAAGACTTTTTAAAAGGCCTATGATCATATATTGCACACTAAGTGGCTTATAAATTTTATGATCAAGAATAGATAATAAAACTCCTTGACAACTCTCTGATTGGTAAAGTCCTGTAAGGGGGCGATAATAGTAGGGATGAAAAATAATACCAGGTAATTTTTGTGCATTTAGCTTTTTAGCAAACTGCTTTGCATTAATCCAAGGAGCCCCTACAACTTTAAAAGGAAGGGTGCTTCCTATACCAATATTTGCAATTCCTAATTCTCCTAAAATTCCGGTAGAAGCATAAAACAAAGGAGTTTCTGCTTCAGGAATATTAGGACTTGTAGGAATCCAACATAACTTCGTATCCTTAAAGGACATCGATCTTTGCCACCCTTTCATGCGAATTACCTCTAAATTGCATCCAATGTGATACTCTTGATTAAAATAACAAGCCAACTCTCCAATTGTCATTCCATGACAATAAGGAACATTGATATATCCTATATAAGATCGCCACTTATCCTCTAACATGGGTCCATCTACAATCAAGCCACCCATGGGATTAGGACGATCTAGCACTATCACTGAAATTTTATGTTTAGCTGCCTCTTCTAAAATATAACAAAGAGTCGTAAGATAAGTATAAGATCGACATCCGATATCTTGTATATCAAAAACCAGTAAATCAATCCCTCGTAACATGCTCGAAGTAGCTCGTCTAGTGGTTCCATATAAGCTATATACAGCTAAACCATTGATGCTTTGTGACTCTATTTTAACACCCGCTTGTTCTAACCCATATAAACCATGCTCTGGAGCAAATAAGGCAATGAGCTGGGTATCATGATTTAAAAATAACTCAATGGTAGAAGAAAGATTACTATTGACCCCTGTTTGATTGGTAATAAGTCCTAGTTTTTTGCCGTGTAATTTAACAAGATTACTCTCTTCAAATAAACAATCTACCCCCAGTTTCAATTCTAATCCTGTTACAGAAAGGCAAAAACCCCAAATTGCTAAGAAAAAAAACTTAAAATTAAACATATTATATTCTTTTTATTCCAGACACTAAAATATCATCCATTATTTATTTTTAAAACTCTGTATATGTGAGCCTTAAAAAGGTAATCGAGCTAAACATATCTTATATAGATAATTTAGATAAATCTCTAAAACAACAAAAAAATGTTTTTAAAAAAATACTTTTTTATTAATGTCCAGAAATAGAGAAACACCATTACCCATGCGGATTAAAGGGGGAGAAAAATGAAGAAGTATTTATTAGCCATTGGATTGGCTTTGTTACAAACAACATTTAGTATGGCACGAGATCACTCTCCTGCTCAGAACGATGGGTTTGAAAAAGAAGGATATATATCCCAAGAAAACAGTTCTAAAGAGTTTGCCGATACAAGCGATCTAGTTGGAACACGTAATACTAAACAATTGCAAGCAGACATGATGCAAAGAGACGATATCTATAATAAAGATGACAAGTACGATAATAGTAGACGTTGGGGAAGAAAAAGAGCAGAGGATGAATCAAATAGCAATGGCATAATGAACGGAGATGACTGTTGCGCTCCTGCTCCTAAGCCAGTATGTTGCCCTAAGCCTAAGCCTAAGTGCTGCAAACCTAAGTGTTGCCCTAAGCCTAAGCCAGTATGTTGCCCTAAGCCTAAGTGCTGCAAACCCAAGTGTTGTCCTAAGCCTAAGCCGGTATGTTGCCCTAAGCCTAAGTGCTGCAAACCTAAATGTCCTAAGCCCTGCAAACCTAAATGCCCTAAGCCTTGCTGCAAACCTTGTGAGCCTACAAGAAAACCAGCTTGCACTACAGAGGGATGTTGTGAGCCTATAAGACTTATGCAATATGAAAAACCAAAGTGCTGTGATGACAACACGATGATGATGGATGATGATGCTAATTACAGAGATAGCAAAAACAATATGATGAGAGATAGCACCAATACGATAAACCCTCGCGATAGAAATGCACCAAGAGACATGTAAGCCAAGTATGTGGGTTATCCTTTCTAAAACATGTTTTAATTTGCCTTTAAACCCAAGAATTAATCAGATTACTTGGGTTTAAAAGCAGTAATTTCCTATCATCGATTCAAAAACTTAATCTTCGATGGTATGGATTTTCTAGAACAACTCAATTCCCAACAACGTATTGCAACAACTCATATTGAAGGACCCTTACTTGTGTTAGCTGGGGCAGGCTCTGGTAAAACTAGAGTAGTGACCTATCGCATTGCTCATTTACTTAAAATAGGCGTTCCCTCTTCTGAGATCTTAGCTGTGACCTTTACCAACAAAGCTGCTGATGAAATGCGCCAAAGGATTTTTCATCTAACCGAGGAAACTATACTCTCTTGTACATTTCATAGCTTATGCGCACGTATTTTACGCGAATCAATCAATCACTTGAATTACCACAGTGATTTTACCATTTATGACGAAGAAGATAGCGAAAAAGTAATTAGAGAATGCTTAAAAACACTTGGGCTAAAAGAAGACAAAGCAACCCTTAAAACGTTAAAAATGCAGATTTCTCAAGCAAAAAATGCATTGAACCAACCAGAAAGTATCCCTTTTGATGAAAAGCCTCTTTGTCAAGTATACGGAATGTATCAACAAAAGCTTAAAGAATATAATGCACTTGATTTTGATGACCTGTTATATCTAACCGTGAGTTTGCTTAAATCTAATAGACAAGTTTTAGATATATATCAGAGACGATGGTCCTTTATTTTAATTGATGAATACCAAGACACTAATATGGCGCAATATATTTTAATTCGTCTGTTAGCAGCTCACCATAACAACGTTTTTGCAGTGGGAGATCCTGACCAATCTATTTATTCTTGGAGAGGAGCTAATGTACACAATATCTTAAATTTTGAGAAAGATTTTTCAGAGGCCAAAGTCATCGCTTTAGAAGAAAACTACCGCAGTCATTCGCTCATCTTAAAAGCAGCAAATTCTCTAATTCAACATAATCAAGGAAGATACCCTAAAAATCTATGGAGCAAGAGAATAGAGGGAGAAAAAATCACCCTATATCTTGCTGATAATGAATATGAAGAAGCTCGTTTTATCATTTCACAGATTCACAAACTACATATAGACCAGAAAATGAATTTAAATGAATGTGCTATCTTTTTTCGTACGCACTCTCAATCTCGTTTATTTGAAGACTATCTACTAAAAGAAAATCTTCCCTATGTAATCGTTGGGGGGCTCTCCTTTTATCAACGAAAAGAGATCAAAGATCTATTAGCTTGGTTGCGCATGACTTTGGCCAGCACAGATTTCATCGCTTTTTCACGTACCATTAATTTGCCAAAACGAGGATTAGGAGACACGACCCTTCAAAAGTTACGCGAAGTGGTAGGAAAATATAAAGTCGACGTCCTAACATGTATTCAAGGCATTCTCAATAATCAAATCTCCTGTAAACTCTCTACTAAACAACTACAGGGTCTAAAAGAATATATCGATCTTATTCTCTCACTACAAAAAAGTGCTTTGCAAAAAACAAAACTCTCTTTGCTCATTGAGCAAATTATCCACCAATCCCATTATCTTGATTACCTACGTGAAGATCCAGATAGCTACCAAGATCGAAGAGGAAATATAGAAGAATTGATTACTAAAGCAACAGAGTGGGAGGAAGAAAACAAAGAAGCTTCTTTAGCTCAATTTTTAGAAGAGCTAACGCTTAA
>JAUPVT010000024.1 GCA_030916885.1 Chlamydiota bacterium | reverse complement strand
TGTCAAGGGGTCAACTCAAAAATTTGTTGGACTCAAGTAGAGGCTGGAGCTGCAATTACATGGAAATACCCAAGTTGTATCCTACAAGGAGATAACTCAGTAGGAGAATTTTATTCGGTAGCTCTGACCAATGGCATGATGCAAGCAGATACTGGTACAAAAATGATTCATCTAGGTAAAAATACACGATCTACAATCATATCTAAGGGTATTTCAGCGGATAAATCTCATAATACGTACCGTGGGCTTGTGAAAATTGGTCCTCGTGCAAAAGGAGCGCGTAATTATACGCAGTGTGATTCAATGTTAATTGGCAATCAATGCTCTGCTAACACTTTTCCATATATAGAAATAGCTAATGAAACATCCGAATTAGAGCACGAGGCGTCTACTTCGAAAATGAATGAGGAGCAACTATTTTACTTAGAAACCAGAGGGATTTCTAGAGAAGATGCCATTAACTTAATTGTTAATGGGTTTTGCAAAAAAGTCATACAGGAATTACCTCTAGAGTTTGCTATTGAAGCACAAAAATTATTAACTTTAAAATTAGAAAATTCTGTTGGATAGCATGTTAGAAATTAAACAATTACAAGCGATCGTTGCGGGAAAAACCATCTTAAAGGGATTGAATTTACAGATAAACCCTGGAGAGATTCATGCGATTATGGGACCAAACGGCGCTGGAAAGTCCACTTTAGCAAAAATTTTAGCAGGAGATCCCTCCTATGAGATCACTGCAGGGGATCTCATTTTTGAAGGGGAAAGTTTGCTAGAGTTAAGCGCTCATGAAAGAGCTCATTTAGGAATATTTCTAGGATTTCAATATCCTGTAGAGATTACAGGGATTTCTAACTTTCAATTCCTTCATGTAGCTTATAACGCAAAGCGCAAAGCGCAGCTCTTAGAACCTATATCTGAAGGAGACTTTAATGAAATTATGCAAGAAAAAATGCAGCTTGTAGAAGTGAAAAACGAATTTAAATCACGTAGTATTAACGAAGGGTTTTCAGGCGGTGAAAAAAAGAAAAATGAGATCCTGCAGATGGCTATTTTAGAGCCGAAACTCGCTATTCTCGATGAAACCGATTCTGGGCTGGATATTGATGCTATGAAAGTGGTTGCCAAAGGTGTTCAAAGCACCTTAAAACCAGGCTCAAGTTTACTCTTAATAACCCATTACCAACGCTTACTCGATTATATTAAACCTCACTTTGTTCATGTTATTTTGGATGGGGTAATTGTGAAATCAGGCTCAGCTGCACTTGCACTAGAACTGGAGAGAAAAGGCTATGACTGGCTTAGCTAAACAAGAGCAACCTTTGCTTTTACAACAGTTGGAAGCACAGTTTGAAAAGCTTAAAGTAGCAGATGATCTCTGCTCTTTGCGTCAATTAGCATGGAAAAAATTTCAAAAATTAGGAATTCCAGATCGTACTCAAGATGCATTTAAATATGTTTCTTTAGGTGAATTATATGCTTTAGAAATCAATCAAGAGGATGACACGCCTGAAATAGACAAAAAGTATTTTGAATCAGAAGTTCTTCCAGAAAGCAAATATAGTTATTTCCTATTTATTAATGGTTGTTTTTATCCGAACTTGAGCGATTTTTCAGCGTTGCCTCCTCAAATCAGAGTCTTGTCTTTATCAGAAGCTATGCACTCTCATAAAGCTTTTTTACAAAAGCATCTTCAGCAACAAGTCGAAAGGGAACAAGATCCTTTTGCTGCTTTAAATCTAGCTCTGCATGCTAATGGTTTATTTGTTTACATTCCTCCAAAAATTGTAGTGAATGTGCCTATTCAATGTTTACATATTATAACAGAAAAGGTTTCTTTTATAGCACCTCGTATGCAAATCGTAGCAGGAGCACATACACAAACAAAGTGGATCTTTTCTTGTTTAGATTACAAAATCGATGCCTATTTAAGCTTACCCTTATTAGATTTTACATTGGAAGAAGCAGCGGAGGTTTATGCATATTCTGTAGAATACAATAAAGAGAACCGGTGGCATTTTTCTTCTTTAAGAGCTGTTTTAAAAAAATATGCTTCCTTTAATGCTATGCATTTAAGTGCAGGGGGCATGGTTTCTAGAGTAAATGCGCATATTTGTTTGAAAGAAAAAAACAGTAAAACCCAACTAAAAGGCCTTTTGAATCTCTGTGGGAAAGCTACTTCACATTGTCATTTAACCGTTGAGCATAAAGCACCAGACACTAGTTCTCTGCAACACTTTAAGGGAATCTTAAATGATTTTAGTCGGTCAAGTTTTGAGGGGAAAATTAAAGTGGATTCTGAGGCACAAGGAACCCGAGCTTATCAGTTAAATAACAACTTGCTCTTAAGTCCTAGAGTAATTGCTAATAGCAAACCTAATCTAGAGATTTTTGCAGATGATGTGAAAGCCTCTCATGGTGCTACCGTTTCTCAATTGAGTGAAGATCAACTCTTTTATTTAGAAACAAGAGGTTTAAGCCCTATAGAAGCTAGAGAAATGCTTCTTAGCGCTTATGCTCAAGAAATTATTCAAGAAATCCCTTATCGCTCTTTAATAGAGCAAATTTTGAGAGAAATGTTTTGAACCAGGAGTTTAATGTTTGGAAAATACGTCAGGATTTTCCTATGCTACGTCAGTTAATGCATGGTCGTCCTTTTGTTTATTTAGATTCAGCAGCTACAGCTCAGAAGCCGCAGATTGTCATTAATACGATATCCGATTTTTATACAACATGTTATGCAACAGTGAATCGTTCTGTGTATGATTTTGCTAGTAAAGCAAG
Organism: Chlamydiota bacterium; assembly: GCA_030916885.1. Taxonomy (GTDB): domain Bacteria; phylum Chlamydiota; class Chlamydiia; order Chlamydiales; family Rhabdochlamydiaceae; genus Rhabdochlamydia. The sequence continues at coordinate 61,490 of JAUPVT010000024.1, read as the reverse complement.
CGCTCATTACAACATTGTTCGTCAAAAGGTTAAACGCTTCTTAAATGCTGCTTATGTTGAGGAGATTATATTTACCAAAAGCACCACAGAATCCCTTAATCTTGTTGCTCACTGCTTGAGTAAGCTCTGTTTACAACCAGGTGATGAAGTGCTTATTTCTGAAATGGAACATCACTCCAATATTGTGCCTTGGTATATGTGCTGCAGAGAAAAAGGTGCTTATCTTAAAGTAATTCCTGTAAATGAATCTGGAGAGTTAATTTTTGAAGAGTTTCAAAAACTGCTTTCCGATAAGACTAAAATTGTAAGCATTGTTCATATGTCAAACGTTTTAGGCACTGTTAACCCTATTGCGGAAATTGTTAAAGAAGCTCATGCAAAAGGCGCTAAGGTAGTTGTCGATGGAGCTCAAAGTGCACCACATATGCTAATTGACGTGCAAAATCTAGGGGTAGATTTTTATGCTTTTTCAGCACACAAAATGTATGGTCCAACAGGATTAGGGATATTATACGGCAAACGTTCTTTATTAGAAATCATGCCTCCTTATCAAGGAGGAGGAGATATGGTTGATGAAGTAGCATTTGACAAAATCACCTATCAAGAGCCTCCTTTAAAATTTGAAGCAGGAACCCCTATGATTGCAGAAGTTATGGGTTTAGGAGCAGCATTAGATTATATAGAAGCAATTGACCAAAAGCTGATTGCGACATGGGAAAAAGACCTGCTTGAATATACAACTCAGCGACTTGTTCAGATTAAGGGTTTAAAAATTATTGGTATATCTCAACAAAAAGGTCCTATTTTAAGCTTTTCTATTGTTGGGTTTCATCCCCTTGATTTAGCCACATTGCTTGGTTTAAGAGGAATTGCGATAAGAACAGGCCACTTATGTGCCCAGCCTATCTTAAAGCGTTATCATTTAAGCTCTTTATTAAGGATCTCTTTAGCGTTTTATAATACTTTTGAGGAAATTGATCTTTTTATTCATGCTCTAAAAGAAGCTCTTCTTCTGCTAAAGCCTGAAATTTCTTATTAGGGATTATTGAAATATAGTTTATGTTTATGTATATTTTTAACCTCAGTTTTAGGTTTACTAGCAAGCAACTAGCCCTAAATTTTCCTTATCGAATAACTTAATACGAGTCTTTTTAAGTTGATCATTTACAGTTTCAATAATAACCCTTTTACGCAGGAGTACTTTATCCCGAATGCTCATGAACTGGTTTTTTATTTTAGATCTCAAGTTTGTGAATAATTGGAGGCCTCTATCCATTAATTTCTTTTCTAATTTCTCTGAAATGTACCCTTTATCTCCGTAGAAACTTCCCATGATTCCCTATGATAAGCTATCAGCTACAGAGATATCAGATGTATTTCCAGGAGTTAATTGAAAAGCTAGAATTTCCTCTACTTCATTAATAATTAAGTAAAGGTTAATCCCAAAGAACCATCCCACTCATGTTTTCTCCATTTTTGCAAATCTTGCAAAAATTTTATTTCTCCTTATCCTTTTGTACTGGAGTTTTTAAATAATATTCATTGTCTGCTTAAAATAGTTTCTTTTATTGAGTACAATTACTGATTATCGTCTAGATGCAAGCTGGTGTTAATTCGAAGATAGCGGTTCTTTCTCTTAGAAATTATGACTGCATTTCTATTTCAAGATCACTTGTATAAGATCCCTCTTTGGATTTAGATCATTTAATTTTAACAAACAACAATTACGCCAGATACAAATTCATACTAAAAACAAAAGTAATAGGGCTTAAAAGCGCTACTTTTTGCTGAAAAAACTCACTTTGCATCATTTTTGTAGTGTATATGTAATTTTCATTTTGAATGTATTGACATCTATCGTAATTTAACACAAATAGATTACAATAATTTTTTTTGATTAAAAAAGTGAAGATCTTTTTTTTTGATTTTATATTTATTAAAAATGAAAAAGCACCAGTTTGGGTGAATATGTTCACTTAATCCTGGTGCCTATTTACTCGCAATAGCAAAGACTTTGCTTAGAAGTCAAAGCAAGCATGAAGTGTCCAACCTTGATAAGTCAGACTGCCACCAGAGGTATTGTCTGAATAGTTGGTTATATTGTAAGATAAGAATCTGCTTTGATCGAAATATACATGGTTTTCCCAGCCTAATTTCAATGCAAAATGGAAATTATCTTCACAGAAGTTGTAATCCCAGCCTAGTCCAAGTTGTAGATCTAGAATAGGTCTGCAAATATGATAGCTTCTGCTAAATGAAGCATTAGCATTACCAGATTCATTAAGAAGTAGCTTTTGTAGACCATACTCAATAGCAGTAGCTACATTTCCATAAATGCTAAATCCATTACAAAAACTCCATTGTGTATTAAGTCCTGACTCAATACCAATTCCCCACCATTTATTGCTCTGGTTAGTGCTTTGATTAGGTATTAGACTCCCGCTGGCAGCAATAGAACCATAAGATGTACTTAGTGTTTGACGTAACCAATCGGCTCTTAATCCAAAGAAAGGACGTAGTGTTACCCATTTACTGATAAAAAACTCACGGCCCATGTTAAGATCAATCTGATCAAGACGGTTGCGATATTTTGAATTTGCAGCTTTATAACCTACAGTAGCAAGATTTGCATAACCTTGTACTTTCACCAAAACGTTTGGTGTAGCCTCTGAAGTACTTGCTGTAGAATTACCATGGCGATTACTAATTAGGTGTGTCCAAGAAAGATCTATATCCCAATTATCATGAGGCAAAGTCCAATCAAGCCCAACACGGAATCCCCAATTGTATTTACTTTTTACTGCATCAGCACCAACAGGAATACCAGTAGATGTTGTTTCTACAGCGTAGCTAAGGCCGTCTTCGAATAGCTGCCAAAGTAGAGCATCAGCAGATATTTGAAAATCCCATCCATTTCTGGTTAAAGGCATTGCAGGAGGGTTGATCATTCCATTTACACCACGTCTTTGCTCAAGAGAATTAAGACGATTTTCTATATTACGCAGGGATGATGAATCACCAAAATCCGCATACGTAAAGCTTGTTGCTAATAACATAGATGCAGCAATTGCGGGCCACACCTTTTTCAAATTCCATTGCATATAGATCCCCCTGGGTTTGGATCATTTAATTTCAATAAACGACAATTCGTAGCTGCCCACGGAGTTAACAACTTCTTTGCAAAGAAATTAGCAATTCCGCAAGCAGCTACCATGTAGATATCTTGAAGATCATCGTATTTGCCTACAATGAACTTTGTAAACAGCTACATCTGATGCAAATTTGCCCTAAATAAAAAACCGCAAGGAAGAATAATCTCTTTTAAAGAGTATTCTAAGGAGTGTTTTTTGTTTTGATAGCTTTAATTTGCATCATTTTTATGGCTTCACTGTAATTTTTATTACGAATTCAAGTCAACAAAAAATAGTATAAGTATGTGATTTTCCTTTTTTAAGAGCTGTTAGAACCCTGCGATTAGAATAGGATAAATACGCTTTAGAGCTATTTAAGAGAATGTTTTTTGTTTTTTGATCATTAAATGAATTTTGTGTTTTTAGAACTTAAAAATCAAAAAAAGCAACCAGGAAAAATACAAGGAAATTTTTTTCTGAATTTAATTACAGACTTAAGACTATTAATAGTAAAATTAGCTAATTCCAAATGCTATTGAAAGCTCTTTAGAATAGCTTCTAGACCTTTTAGGTGTCCTAATGATTGTATGCCCATTTGTTGTAAAATAAAAAACCATGCAGCACAAAGAACTGCCAGTCCAAGTAATGACTTAAGAGACATACCTAAAAAAGCGATTTGTACTTGAGGAGCTAATCTGTTAGCAATCCCTAAAAACATCTCCGTCATTAATATAGCAATGATAGATGGGGCTGATAATTGAATTCCAATCGACACAATTTTTCCGACTAGTCCCCAAACACTTTGCCAAAAAGCTGCTTGAAAAGTAAAAAAATACAATGGGAGCATTTTATCTATGGGAATAATTGTATAAAAATCGAAAAGAGCATTAAAAAAATAAAAGATACCGTTGATTTGGTAGAAAATCACAATCATGATGTAATTATACAAAATGCCAATAGAAGAAGAAGGTGTTTGCATAAAGGGATCTGTCACTTGCAAAGCAGACGATCCTCTGAGAAAATCGATGTTTACTCCAGCTGTTTCTGCAATGTAAAAAGGAATTGTGATAAAAAATGCAAGAACAAATCCAAGGAAGAGTTCTTTGAAACAAAGAACAATGTATTGAAAATTGAATCCAACCATTGTTTGAGAAGTCATAATTATTTGTGGTAAAAATACAAGGGTTAAGCAAATCAAAAGACCCATTTTTACAGTACTAGGGGCTTTATTTCCTAAAAAAGGAGCTAAGCTTACAATAGGTGCAAAACGCATCAATCCCAAAAAGAAAAGGGAAAGCAGTGCAAAGGGATCTAGTTCAAAAAGTTTAGAAAAAAAAGCAAGATAAGAGTCATTAGGATTCATATAAAATCTTATAAAAGGTCATGGAATAGATTTAACTAAACATCAAAGCTAGCATGTAAGGTTCAACCTTGATGAGTTAAATCTCCCCAAGTGCATTTTCTGAGTAGTTTGTGGCAGTGGTAGCTATAATATTTGTGGCATCTGCTATTTGTACGAACAAAAATCTGCTTTGATTAAAATATACATGGTTTTCCCAACCTAACTTCAATCCAAAATGGAGTCTGTCATTACAAAAGTTATCATCCCAAGCTAACCCTAATTGAAGATCTAGAATAGGTCTGCAAATATGATAACTTGTGCCAAACCCGTTAAAGGCAGAATTTGATGAGTCACCAAATTGAGCAGAACTGAAGTCAAAGCCGGCTTGAGAGAGGTGTAGTTTATGTAGACCATATTCAATAGCAGAAGCTATGTTTCCATAGATGCTAAATCTACTATAAAAGCTCAATTGTGTGCTAAATCCTGATTCGATTCCAATCACTTGCCATTTATTGGTTTGTCTAATATCTAGGGAAAGATTAGGAACCACAACTCCTGCACTTGCAACTACTACATTTCCAGAATAACCTGTACGTAATCTCTGATGCAGCCAATCAGCTCTTAAGTCAAAATAGGGACGCAGTAGTACCCACTTGCTTACGAAAAACTCACGAGCAGCATTAAGACTAATCTGATCAAGGCGATTACGATATCTTGAACTTGCATTAGAATAACCTGTAGCAATAGGATCGTTAATTCCTTGTAATACTAATAAAAATAGCTGAGGAGAGCCTCCTTCAGTAGGAATTTTTAAATTAGTTCTCGCAGTTTTATTGCGATGGCTGTTGCTAATTAGATGTGTCAAAGTAGCGGCGATATCCCAATTATCATGAGGTAGAGTCCAATGAAGACCGACGCGAAATCCCCAATTGTATTTCTGTTTTACTAAGGCAGCTGATTGACCCAGATCCTGATCTGATGAAAATCCTATAGCATAGGTAAGCGCATCTTCTTGTACCTGCCATAAAAGAGCATCAGTAGATATTTGAAGGTCCCATCCATTTCTTGTTAAAGGCATAGCAGGAGGGTTGATCAATGCATTTAGATCTTGTTTTTGCTTAAGGGTCTTAAGGCACGTCTCTAAATTTTTTTCAATAAGAATAAAACGATCTTCTAAATCAGGTTTAGTCAAATTCTGTTCAAGACAAGGAAGGCATTTTTCTAAGTCAGGTGTAGATGAATCGTAAGAGTCTGCAAGAGCAGATCTTATTAACACGCAGGAAATAACCGCAGGCCACAATTTTTTTTTATTTAATCGCATACAGAACCTTTAGTTTTAATACAACTACACTGCATGATGTTTATGGGCCAATTTAATTTTTATAAAGAATTTGGTCAACAAAAAGTGAGTGTGAGTGATCTTATGTAAATCTTTAAGAGGCCCATTTAGGAAAATTCATGAAGATATTATTAGTAAACTGTAAAATTTGTGCACTTAACCATCCTCCAACAATGAGCAACGTAAAGATCACTGCAAATAGTTTGACCATAAAAGAGAGTGTTTGTTCTTGGATTTGTGTAGCTGCTTGAAAAACAGCAACTGTTAATCCGAGCAAAGTGCTGATCAAGATAGGAGGTCCAGATAAAAGAAGAATCAATAACAGAGCTTGATAGGAAAGCTGATAGATTTCTGTGTTGTACATATTTTTTCCTTGAATTAGCGAAATGATAAAACTAGCCCTTGAATGATCAGTGTCCATCCGTCTACCATTACGATTAATAGCAACTTTAGGGGGAGAGCAATTGTTAAAGGAGATAACATCATCATACCCATAGCAAGTAAAATATTAGAGGTAACTAGATCCACTACAAAGAAAGGTAAATAGATTAAGACGCCAATTTCAAAGGCAGCTTTGAGCTGTGACGTAATAAAAGCGGGAATCAAAATGATAAAATCATTGGGTTTTAGCCCACCGCGGAACTCTTCTGGTATAGAGCGCTGAGCGAGTTGATAAAAACCACCCATGTGTTTAGCTGTGGTGTTTCTCTGTAAAAAATCACGCATAGGCTCTTTCGTAACATTGATTACATCTACCATATATTGAGCGCTTTCAGCAGAAAATAAATTGGTAGGAGTTCTGTCCTTGATCTGATTCTCTCCTGCTTTATACATGGCTACTGCAGTGGGAAACATCACGTAAATCGTCATTAAAAGAGCAATACCGCTTATGACTTGATTAGGAGGGGATTGCTGAATACCCAAAGCGTTGCGTAAAAGAGACAATACAATTACAATTTTAATGTAAGAAGTTAAAAGCATAATGGCAAAAGGCAGAAGTGCAAAAGCCGTGATTGCTGTTAACTCCTCTAAAACAGTCGGAGTTGGTGTTAATTGCTCGATAGAAGGTGCAGAGGCTTCTTGTGCATATAAACAGTCCCCTAAAAAAAGACAGGCTACCAATACAAAAGAAAAAAGCAGGAGGCGTTTATGCATGTGAGTACCATTTTTTTACCGAATTTAGTACATTCTTAGATTTTCTCTAAGAGAAAAGAGAGAAGAGGTTTTAAGTTTATGCTTTAAAATTACATATATTTTTGAAAAGCTTGCTCTAGAGATTCCCAAAGCTTGTCTATTTTGGCATTGATAATTCCGCTATCTGTTTCAATAACACAGCCTCCTTGTTCAATATCATCTCTTTCTTGAATTATAAAGGTTTTTACTTGTTCAAGGTTTTTCTTAAGAGCGGGTTTATTTACCTCTAGGATCTCTTTGTCTAATTTATTGATATAGATGATGATATCGGGACTTTGCTTTACACTTTTAAGTGTTTCAGAAACGATTCGCACAATAGTTTCAGGGTCTAAAGAGAGTTGTTGGTTAACAATTTTTTTAGCCGCTTGTAAGGCAAGTGGCAGTACTTTCTTTTGTAATTCCGAATACCAAAAAAGCATTTTTTTTTCTAAATCTGTAATATAAGTGCTGAATTGCTCAAGGCCCTCATCAAAGCCTTGTTGTTTTGCTTGGGCGCGTAGTTTTTTACTCTCTTTTTCCACTTTCTGTTTGTAAAGAGCAATATCTTCTTGCGCATGTTCAATAAGCATTTTTGTTTCTAGTAAAACACTAAAATCTTTAGCAGGGATCACTTTTTCTGTTGTTCCGGGATGTATTTCACTTTGTTGGATGAATGTCAGAAATTTCATAAGTTAGCTTTAATAGTTAAGTTTTTTCATGAGTAAAAGGATTTGATTTTTGAGTAGATCAGCTGCTTGTGGAGCATTTGTAGCAGTGGATAACTTGGTTAATAGCTTGCCTTTTTCCATTTCTAGATGGTGACTTATATACCAAGTAAAGCTCACATGAATGGGATAAATGGCTTTAGCTAATCGATTAATTCCTCTTTGCGTTAATGCGTTTGTTAATACATTTAAATCTGCACTCCATTCGGATAGTCCTATTTTTTTAAAGGTCACAAGCTCTTTTTGAGAAAGAAGGTTTTTCAAATAATGAAATTGTTCTTTAGTAAGAGCGCTATTAATCAATTTTAATTTTTGTGTAGAGATAACTTGAGGAATTTCTACTGCCAAATCATGCATTGCTAATAGTTCAATGAGGGTGTTTAATTGTGTAGTATTTAAATCAAGTAAAGCTAGTAAAGGATGTTGTGGTAGAAAGCAACAGGGGATTAGGCTCTCAGGAGCAATGGTTTTAAATAGCTCTTGAATTAAATATTTTTTGGCTAAAGTTGTGAGTTTTGGAAAGGATGAAGACAACATCAATGCGTCTTTTAAATCTTGCATTTGTTGAAGCGATAGACAGGAAATAAAAAGTTTAGCCTCTTTTTCTGTAAGAGAACGCAGATGTGGTACAAACCAGGAAAAATGTATAGCATCCATTTGGTCACATATAGAGGAGCCTATATCGATTATCTCTATATTTTCTCCATGAGATGCTTGTATTTGAGATTGCATTTCTTCTGATAGACAAGCAAGCAGGTCCTTTTTTTTTTGAGAAGATGTAATAAGAGAGCTTAATGTAGAAAAAGCTACTTTATCCATAACTTAACTCTCATTCTCAGATGATTCCCTTTTTCCTTCTTTTTCTTTAAAGGGAGCGATTTTGAGCAGATTTCTCCAATTTCCTTTTTCTTTAAGGAAGGGATAGAATTTCCAAATCATCCAACTAATGAACAAAGCAAATATAAATAAGCAAAACATCATAAGAAAAAAGACAATGCGAAAACGAGAAGCTGAATGTTTGTTTAATATAATAGACCAAATGCTCACATATTCATTTCCAGCCCCTTCTAAAGATTCACTTATGGGGGTTAGTGAGACATCAATAAAACGCGCACGATCTGAAATAACTGTGACATCATTGAGATCAAGACCTGTTACACTACCTGATACAAGGCGTTTAATTTTAGAAGAGAGATGGGCATTAGGGTCATCGAATATCCCTTGATGTTTTACATAAACCGCTGCTGTAATTTTTTTCAATTTCTCTTGTTGCGATCCATAAGCCACAGAAGAAGTTTCAGTAGAGGGAAAAGAGATTTGTACATCTGCATCTAGCACGCCGTCAATCTTACGGATCATATTGGCTATTTGCTCAGCAAGCCCTGCTTGATAGCGAATGGTTTCTTCTTTTTCTGAAGACATCAAACCCGCTTTTGCGAAAAGATCCAGTAAGCTCGTTCCTTTCTTACGAGGCAAACCATTTTGATTTAAAATAGCCATAGCTTTTGTAGAATGAGCTCCATCAACTATGATGCTCCATTTTACAGCTTCATTTCCTGTTGTACCAGCTCCTGTACTTACAGCTTGCATTTTCTCTGAAGAGATCCCTCTACTTGCTAGAAAGACGATGATCTCATTTGCTTCTCTTTCATCGACGTCATTTATGATAACCATATTATGATCACAGCTTACTAAAGTGAAAAGAAGAAAAATGAAGAGGGATTTTAAAATTTTGTTAGTAGTCATAAATTAATAGTTGTAAAGATTGAAAATAGCCAAGTCTGCCATCCCTATGTGATAAGATGCCTCATTTCTTAACTTATAGCAGTTTGTCTTAGCTTCGTCAAATTAGAACTCCATTTTAATAGCAATCAGGCCCGGGTCCAAAGCGACGCAAGAGATAATCTTTTATACCTTTTAGAGCTGCTTTGTAGGTAAAAAGGTTATGTGTTTTTCTCTCTAGTTTAGCTTTAGTATAAAAAGATTGGAAACAAGTATATTGTATAGATTTTAGCAGGTAAATTTTTATTAAATGGAAAATCTCAGGAATTAACACTCGTATATAGATGCTTAAAAGGTGCCTAAAAGAGCAGTTGCGCTCGATCCAAAGAAGGCGATTGCGCCACCAAAAATAGGTGCTATGTGTTTTACCTTTAAAAGAAGCGGACACTTTATGCCAAATTTTTGCAGAGGGATAACTAATAATTTGAAATCCTTTGCGTTTGGCACGCATACAAAAATCGGATTCTTCCCAAATCAAAAAGAAGCGAGATTCCAAGAGGCCTATTTTTTCAAAAACTTCTTTTTTGATCATCATAGCAGCTCCACAAACATAATCAATACAGAAAGCTGTGTCCCAATTCTCATCTGATGCATGCAGTCCAATTAAATCAAAAACTCCTTTTTTTTGATTCCAAGTTCCTCCAAAGTGATCTAATTTTTCCTCGTTCTGCATCAGGCAAATTTTAGCCCCAAGAACTCCTGCCTTAGGAAATTGTTGGAATCCTAGCATGAAGCGCTTTAATAGATCAGAAGAGACCTTGGTATCATTATTGAGTAGTAAAACAAAGTCGGCTTTGTGATCTAAAGCGTATTGGATGCCTATATTATTACCACCTGTGAATCCTATGTTAGTTAGATTTTCTAATAGTAAATGATTGGGAAACTGAAGTTTTATAGCAGAAATAGAATCATCTTTTGATCCATTATCAACAATGATTACGTGATAGTTAGAATAGTCCAATGACTGTAGAGAACTTAGGCAGATTAAAGTATCTTGCTTTCCATTCCAATTAACAATAATAATAAAGACCTTAGGAAGATAGGTTGAAGACATAAGAGGACCATCCTGCTTTGATAGCTGAATCTGAGGTTTGATATGTTTGTCCTAAACTATCTTTATCGTTAGCAAATTGAATACTAGGAGTAAAGTAAATCCATTTTGGATGATTAGAAATTTTTTTTAAACAAATGAAATCAATCACGAAATCTTCATATTATTCAACCTTTTTAGCAAGGGTTCCAGAAGAGCTCATTTCTGCTAGTAAAAGTAATGCTCGATTAAAGCCAAGACCTGCATTTTTAAGAGTTGCGATGATATCAGGAGCCACAATGCTATGTGCGTTGATTAAATCAGCCCATTCTACTATTTTAAAAGGACCTCTCTGATATTGTAATTGTACTCTATTTCCAATATCGACAAACTTGTGATCTTCTAAAATCATAAAATTCTCTTTATGACTAAGCTCTTGAAGCTTTTTTGTAGGATTTGGATAAAACTCTTTGAGAATGTCTATGTGTGTTTTTAACATCTAAACCTCAGATCGTAAATCTCCTTACAGCACATCAGCATGGGGACATTATATTCTAAGGAGATAACTGCAGCAAGAGGAAGAGCTGTGTAAGGTGCTCCACAAGTCAAACTAAATTCTAAATCAGATGCAAGTTGCCAGAGAGCATCATCGAACCTATGTTGAAAAGATCAAGAGTCATTTTTTAGTTTATAGTTGGATCATCTCTGCTCTTTTGTATGGTATTTTGCTGCTAAATAAGGATCCCACATCATACCTGTTGCGGTCATTGCGGCGTTAGCTTTAGCTTTAAAAAAAACCGAAAAATGCTCTGGCAGAGAAATACCTCCTACTCCGATTAAAGTAAGATCGAGCCTTTCTTTTTGGATGATTTCATGAGCTTCTGTAATAAATCGCACTGCGGTGGAGAGAATAGGCCCTCCGCAAATACCACTTACTGGTCTATCAGGTCCTAAGGGAGAGCTCCCCATAGAATCAACTATTTTAGAACTAACTGAGTTAATCCCAGAAATAGCTTGGATTCCATTTTGAGCAGCTATAATTAGCACTTCTTGTAATAGCTGTTTAGAAGGAAAAACACCCACTTTAATGATTAAAGGAATAGGGTGAATAGCTTTAACAAGTGCCTTTCCGATTTCTCCAACGGAAGAAGGAGACAGGTAGATAGCTCCTTCTTTTGCCTTTACATTAGGGCAAGAGAAATTCGCTTCGATAATCTTAGAACCTGCTGCTTTAGCTAAGGTGGCAACAGCTACAAAATCTTCTATAAAAGAACGCTCTTTTTGAAAGGAACCTAATATGGAAACAACCATAACCTGTCCTTCTTGTAGATAAGCGTTTGCACGAGGGATATCCTCTAGTAAAAAAGCAGGTGATCTAGAAGGCATGCCAAAAGAGTTTGTAATAGCTAGATCCTCTATTTGCTCAGGCGGAAAAGAAATTTGTTTAACACTATATTTGGGATCCTTTACATGTATAGGGCCATTTGTATCGACATAAATAATATTTGGCATAGGATGAGCTGCATATTCTTTACTTCGAATGGTTTTATATACAGGAATATCGTACCCTAGTTTAGCTGCTAGTGAAATCCATTTAGAGTTTAATAAAGGCCCAGCTGCTACACCAATACAAGAGGCTACTGGGAACCCCAAAAAATTAAGCATCTCTTCTCTAGAAGGAAGGTTTCTTTTGGGAATTGCTCCATCAAAGAAAGGGCCTTCTTCTGCATTTTCTAGATAACTTTTTTTCGTATCGTAAATAGGGGCATGATCTGGATACCAAATAGGTAATTTAGTGGCAGGCATAGAGATTATCTCCTAAAACAGTCATAATAGGCCAACCTTTTAGAGTAAGATCTGCATAGGGACTCCAACTGTATTTCGTCTGCAATACAGAGGGGTATATAACTTGTGTTTTTTGCATATCAACTAGAACAATGCCTCGATAAAGAGGCAATCGGAAGATTTCTAAGATTTTTTTACGCATGACTTGTTCTATATCGGACAATTGGATTTTCCCCTGATTACAGGCATCGAGAAGTAAGGGAAGGGTAATTTCTATACCAGGCACTCCCGATAAATTTCTAGGATAATTTGCGGATTTTCCTTCTAGGATGTGAGGGGCATGATCAGATCCAATTGTGTCAACCATTTTTTCTCTAATAGTCCGCCATAATCCATCAGAATGAACTTGTTGTGGTAAATGAGAATTAACTTGTGCTTTAGTTCTTAGTGAATCATAAGCTTTTATCAAAAGAAATAGGTGGTGAGTTACCTCGCAATACAGACAAAGGCCTTTTTCTTTGGCTTTTGGAAGTGGATATAGTATTTTTAAATGCGAAGGTGCATTTGCTAAATGCTCTAATTTTAAGGGATAAAGATTAAAGAAGGTGGGATCAGTGCTTATCAATTTATGTGTTTGCAGATGCGTTGTATAGGGAATGATTTCGTCTAAACTTTGATGAAAGGAAAATTGTATTTTTTTTCTTGTTAAATGAGCAAGGATCTCTTGAGGAAGGAATAGACCATTGGGAGAATAAAAAAATAGGTGCATATCAAATAAAACACATGCAATGCAGAGAAAGTGCACTGTGCACCCGTATTTAAGATCCCATAAAAAGGTAACGGACAATCTTTTAAGGTTTTTTTGTGTTTCCTGCGTGGCAAATAGATCTGTTAAGGTTTGAGTAGGATGTTCTTCTGTGCCATTACCTGCATAGATGACCGGTCCTTGAGTGCTTTTATGAGCTAGATGAATAGATTCTTTAACTCTTATTGTATCTTCAAGAGATTCCCCTTTTTGTGCAGCGGTATTTTTCCCATTGGAAAATCCAATTACCCCACCTCCTAATTTAAGCATAGAGGCTTCAAACAAGAGACGAGTTCTAGTGGAAGGCTCATAAAAGCAGGTAGCGAGAATAGAAATTTTTAGTGAGGGTAGAAAAGGAGAATTTTTCATTATATGCGCTTTTTCTAAAAGATAGAGAATCTCTTGAGTAGAAAAATTTTCAATCGAAATCACGCTTCTATTTCTGAATGTATGATTCATGAAAGTTTCTTTAAAGACTTTAAAGCAAATTTTTCTGATTTACAGAGTTGATGTAAAACAGCTTCATAGACTTCTTGTATTCCTATTTGCAACATGCAAAAAGGATTTGTGCATTTTTTTTGTAAGCAGGGAGAACAGGTTTTTTTCTTTGTAATTACCGTATAGTCTTTTATAGCATAAGGACCGCATAGATGAGGGTTTGTAGGACAAAAAATGGCAACAGTGGGTGTTTTTATAGCAAAAGCCATATGCATTGGGCCTGTATCATTACAAACCATTAAATCCATATTCTGAATAAGAGCAGCAAATGTTTTTAACGGCAGATCTATCAAGGAAGTGCTATTGGGAATATTAGCGGCGATTTGTAAAACTAGTTCTTTTTCCGATTGATTACCTGTAATAAATATGTGGTATTTATGTTGCGTGCTTAATAGATTACCTAACGCAATAAAATGAGAAGAAGGCCAACGTTTAAAAAGATCTTTAGATCCTGGATGAAGTAAAATGCAAGGCTGTGTGCGATCTAACAAATGGTCTATTAAAGGGAGTGCATTTTTTTTGTCTTGTTGGTTTAAAGCAATTTCTATTCGATGATGAGCTGGTTTTTTCCTAGTTACTGCTGCAATAATTTCTAAGCGTCTTACGATTTCATGTTGTGGTTTTTTTGGAAGAAGGTGAGTCATTAAAGAATCGAGTCCTTTATTTGATCCTTCCGTGCCAATAATTTTTTTAGCACCTAATAAATATACAAAAGGCAAAACTATTCTTTGAGAGGAATGAAAGAATAAAATACAGGAAAACTTCTTTTTCTTTAACTTTGAATAAAGAGAAATAAGAGAGGTAATTAGAGGTTTTTTCAATAAGAAAAGATCATTGATATAAGGATTGTTTTCCAACAATTCTTTTCCAATATGGCTTGTTAGAACTGCAATATATCCTTTAGGGTGCTGTTCTCTAAGAGAGCGGATCGAAGGAGTTCCCCATAAAGTGTCACCTAGTCCAGTTGTAGAAATCACTAAAAACCTATCTCGTGTAACATTTTGTTTGATAAAATAACGTAAAACCTTTACAAAAGTTATAAGTAGAATATTTTTTAAAAACTTAGCTGTTTTTTTCACTTTATAATCCTTCTATTTGTTAGATCTTTTTTCAGAAATTGTAGCAAAGCGTTGCGATGGAAGGATAAGTAAGGATTTCAAATTAAGATCTACTAGACAGCTTAAAAATACTTGTGCGTTTTGTAAGTGAGTAATCAAGGGGATGTGATGATCAATACTTAAACGTCTAATATGAAACCCATCTGTTATAGGATTAGCTCCTGTGCCTTTAGGGATATTTATAATTAAATCAAAATAGCCCTTTTTTATGAAGCTAGATAGATCGGGTTGCTTTTTTTGACTTCTTTTATAGATGCATTGAGATGCTGCTTGATGACTTTTGAGAAAGTCATGAGTTCCTTGGGTAGCAAAAATTTTCCACCTACAGTCTGCAAGCGCTTTAATCAATTTCAATAGTTTATTTTTTTTATCGCCTCCAATGCGAAATAAGATTTTTTTCCTTTTAATTCTTATTTGTTTAGTCATCCAAGAAAGGAAAAAAGCTTCTTGTAAATCTCTGTCTATGCAAGCTACCTTTCCAATTGAAGCCATTTCAACATGAGCAACAGAACTGGTTTCTTTTAAGCGTTGGTAGGAAAATTGAGGACTCTTAATGCCTACATAATCAAACTCAAGGGTTTTAAAGATATCTGAAATAGGTTGGTCTAAAAGCACTCTAGTTGCAATTTCAATAAAATTATGGCATGTTACTTTACTGACAAAAGAAAAAGAACGAGAACCTCTCAGATTATATTCAATAACTTGAATAGAATTACCTTTAACGACAAATTGAATATTAAAAGGACAGGTGATTTCAAGTGCTTTGACAATTTGCCTTCTGATAAGTTTTGTACGTCGAATGGTTTCTAGATCTAAATTTTGAGGAGGTAAAACCATTGTAGCATATCCTGAATGCATTCCCGCATTTTCAATATGCTCAGAAACAGCTTCAATAATAATTCTTCCTTCTTTAGCCACTCCATCAACTTCCAGTTCTTTAGCTTTTACAATAAATTTGGATAAGACAACGGGATGCTCAGGAGAAATCTTTGCTGCTTGAATAAGAAATTGAGCTAGATCTTCTTCAGAAAAGACAATGTTTATCGCTGATCCTGAAAGCACGTAAGAGGGCCTAATCAGAACAGGATAACCCACTTGGTTTGCAAAGCATTTTGCTTGAGTAAGTGAAATGACAGTGGGCCATGTTAGGTGATCAATTTTTAATTTATGTAATAAACTAGAGAACTTATGACGATTTTCTACTTCTGCATCAAGTAGAAGCAAGTAAATTTCATTCGCTGTGTAAGGGGCTGTTTGTAATGTTTCAATATTAGGATTGATCAAAATCCTATGAATTTTTTCTTCCTTTGGCGCTTTAATAGTTTGAGTTCCAGAGTAATTAAACTCGCCGACTTGACTGATCTTTAAACCTCCAGAACCTAAAATCAATACAAACTTTCCTTGAAAACGTTTATAATCTTTCGTTCTCTATAATATATTATAAAATTTTTCAAAAATAACCCCATCATATCAATGGGGTGAGGAGATACTTTAGGATGAAATTGCACGAAAAAAAAGGGAAGCTCTCTATGGCGAATTCCTTCAACGGAGGCATCATTCACATTGCGAAATGTGACTTTCCAATTTTTAGATAAACTGTTTTCCTCAACCGCAAAACCATGGTTTTTCGGTATGAGAAAAAAACGTCCTGATTCTATGCATTCACAAGGTTGATTTTGTCCTCGGTGTCCAAAGGGTAGTTTATAGGTTTTTGCTTGAGCTGCCAATCCCATGATTTGAGCTCCTAAGCAAATGCCAAAAATCGGTTTTTTTTATTGAAGGATTTTTTTAAAATGTCCACTGTTTGTCTACAGTCAAGAGGATCTCCCAGTCCATTAGATAAAAGAACTCTATCGTATTCTTGGTCTAAATAATCGTAATCAAAAAGAACTCGTTTGATTTGAATAGGAAAGTTAAGTCTTCTTCGCAAGAAGCTTTGCTTTATTCCACAATCAACTAAAATCATAGTTTTCCTTCGTTTCCCATATTTCTTTAAGATAGGACAAAGTACCTCTTTGACAAGAGAAGTAGCATAAGAATTAGCAAAACTTACCGTTTTTTTACCCTCTTGCGTAATCGCTCCAAGTACACTCCCTTTTATTCGAATTCTCTTTGTTAAAGCACAGATATCTATTGCAGAAAGAAAGGGAACTTTTTGCATGTGTAACCATTGAGTTAGAGAGGTTTTTGCTTGATAATGGCTGTAAAAAGGACAGAGGTGATGAATAATAACGCCTTTGAAGTGAATTTTCAAAGACTCCCACACGCAAGAATCAGCAACACCATAATTGCCGATCAAAGGAAAAGTAAAGTTTAAGATTTGTCCTGCATAAGAAAGATCTGTTAGTGATTTAACATATCCTGTCATTCCTATTGTAAAGACAATGTCGCCAAAAACCGTTTCTTTAAACCACTTTGGCGCATGCCCTTGATAAGTCATGTCATTTTGTAAAACAAGTTGTTTTGGAACTAGTTTCAAAAAATTCATAGTGTATTAAAGTCTAGCAAAAGGAAAAAGAGAAGTAAATATATTTCTTTATTAAATAAAAGGACTTATCTAGAGATTTAAGTTGCATAAATAAAGAGGGTATATCTATGACTCCTATTAGGAATATTTCGAATTTTATGTGTGAAAAAATTACCTGAGAAATTACAGATCAAAATCGTTTGTATGAAGAGATTGAAAGAATAGGGGCGAAGGCTCTTAAACGCGTGAGGTTGGAGCTCCAAAATAATAAGGAGCTTATAAAGGTTGCTTTCGATACAGATAGACGAGGCTTCAGCACGCAAGTGAGTGGTATAAAAGTAATTTAGAAACAGTAAAAGCTGCCTTAAAAATAGGCTGGTATAATATCGCATGTGCAAGTTCTTCTTTTAAAGAAAATGAATGCTTAATGACTTTATATGTTAGGTTCTTAGATATTTTTTCTTGGTTTCCTTGAGTTTTTATAGAGCTGTACCGCGTTTAACTTAAATTCTTTTTTGTAGCTTCTGTTTTGTCTAGACGTATAAAATCTCCTCTTAAATTGATTTTGTTTATCTATCTACTAAATAATAGCAAGATCGCTTTATTTAAATTTTGGCGTTACTTGAACTAATCCATCATAGGCCGCATCTTTATAAAGATCATGCAAGGTAGGACAGTTAAATACTTGCGATATTACGTGGTGCAGTGTTTTTTTATCTTCTACAAGAATTACGCCATAGTGAATGATTTCAGTGGCAATTCTTCCAATAATATGCACTCCTAAGATTTGTAGAGTATCTTTATGGAAAAGCAGTTTGAGCATTCCGGTTTTTGCACCCATAATTTTGCCTCTGGGCATATTGGCATAATACGCTTTTCCTATAGAGTAAAGGATCTTTTTTTCTTCTGCTTCTTCTGTGGTTAGCCCAATAGTAGATACTTCTGGAATAGTATAAATTCCATAAGGAAAATAGGTAGGCAGGTGTTCAAGATCTTGCGTTTGAAAAATATGAGCTACTGCAATCCTACCCTGTTCCATGCTAGTGCTAGCAAGAGCAGGGAAGCCAGTGACATCCCCAACTGCAAAGATGTTAGATATGTTAGTACGATATTGGTGATCTACTACAATCAATTCTCTCTTTCCTGTTTTAACTCCCACTTGTTCTAATTTAAGCTGCTTTATATTTCCGCTGCGTCCAGCTGCAAATAAGAACATGTCAACTTCTAAATTTTTTTTGTTTTTTAGATGAACCTCTATAAGAGTCTGGTCAGAAGGAGGGGTATGAATGGATTCAATCGAGGTATTAAAAAGGATGTCAATACCAGAGCTCTGCATTTCTTTTACAAGTGCATGTGAAATCTCTTCGTCAAGATGGGGAAGGATTTTTTTTTTATCGTTAATTAAATAGACATGCGTTCCAATTGTTGCAAAAATAGTTGCATACTCACAACCGATGACGCCAGCTCCTACAATACATAAGGATGAAGGGTGTCTTGTCAATTGTAGAATAGTATCAGAATCGTGAACCCGTTTGCTATCAAAAGGGATATTTTTTGGATGATAAGGGTAGGATCCTGTAGCGATGATGATGTACTCTCCAAAGAGTGAGATGTGGTCTTTACCTTGCACATGAAGGGTATGCGCGTCTTCAAAACTAGCTACTCCATAAAAGATGCTGACATGATGACGCGATAAATTATCAAAAACCTCTTTAGAAGAGGAATCTTTCACTAGATTCTTACGATACATAAAATCTGTCATAGAGGCTTCTTGAGAAAAAGTACGATCAATTCCATAAAGACCTTTTTCTAACTTATCAGAAAAATACAAAGCGGTTTCTCTAAGAGTTTTAGAAGGGAGGGTTCCGGTCACCGTTCCAGCTCCTCCAAATAACTCTTCCTTTTCAATAATTGCTACTTTATAACCAAAATAAGCCGCTTTGACAGCTGCTTTTTCTCCTGCTGGGCCTGAACCAATTACAATAAGGTCAAATTTTTGCACATTAACTCTTGCTTATGTTAGATAATTAAGTAATTACACAATGCTCAGAAGAATATCAAGTAACAAAGAAAACAGATGGATTTAAAAACGCAAACCCAAGCAATTAATTTAATACAAAAAATTAGACATTACTTGATTACTACAATGGGAGTAACGATTAATGAGGCTAGTCCAGAAGAGTTTTATCGCGCATTCGCTCTAACATTGCGTGAGGAAATCATGATTAATTGGACTGCTTGTGTGCATACATACAGAGAGAAAAAAGCGCGGATGCTTTTTTACCTATGCATGGAATATATGCCTGGACGGTTTTGTCAAAATAACATTATAAATATCCATGCAACTGATTTAATTAATTATGTATTTAAACAGTTAAATCGCTCCTATCAAGAACAGTTGCATTTTGAGCCAGAGCCAGGTCTTGGCAATGGAGGATTGGGAAGATTAGCTGCTTGTTTAATGGATTCGCTTGCTACTCAGCAAATTCCAGCTATTGGATTTGGGCTTCGTTATCAATATGGCATTTTTGATCAAGCAGTATGTAATGGAATTCAGGTAGAGAGACCAGAGGCATGGCTATTGCATGAAAATCCTTGGGAATATCGTCGTGATATGCATGCTGCCTCTGTTTTTTATGCTGGAAAAGCAGTTCCAAGTAAAAATAAAAAAGGGGTAGATGTCTATGAATTAACAGACTATGAAGAGGTAAGAGCTTTATCTTATGATATTCCGATTATTGGATACAAAGAAACCTCCGATTTTACAGTAAATACCCTGCGCTTATGGACCACAAAAGAATCTCCTCGGAACTTCCAGTTGCAGCGCTACAATGCAGGAATGCTCGGTGCAGCTGCAGAAAACACCAGTCTTACTGATGTATTATACCCTAATGATCACAATGAAACAGGTAAAAGAATTCGTTTAAAACAAGAATTTCTTCTGGTATCTGCTTCCTTGCAAGATATCATTAGAAGACATCTTTTTATTTTCTCGAATATGAATGAATTTGCGGATAAAGTGCGAATCCACATCAACGATACTCATCCCGCACTTACGATTGCAGAATTGCAACGACTACTTATAACAGAGCACGATTTTGGATGGGAAGAAGCTTTAGATATTGTAAAAACTTGTTGTAATTTTACCAATCACACCATCCTAAGAGAGTCTTTAGAAGAGTGGAATCAAAGTAGTTTGCAATATCTATTGCCACGTCAGTATTCGATTATCGAAAGAATAAATCTAGAATTTTGTAATCAGATTCGTCGAAAATATCCAGGAGATGAAGATAGAGTAAGATCTATGTCGATTATTGAAGAAGGTCAGGTCAAAATGGCTAATTTGGCTATTTATGGGTCGCATCGAGTAAATGGAGTAGCAACTTTACATACAGAGATCTTAAAAAAAGAGATCTTTAAAGATTTTTATGAAATGTACCCAGAAAAGTTTGTCAATATAACCAATGGAGTGACGCCAAGAAGGTGGCTTTTAGATTGCAATCCACTTCTTGCTGCATTTATTACAAAAAAAATTGGTAAACAGTGGATTACACAATTTCAAGAAATACGCAATCTTGCCTCATTTGCTAATGATTTTGATTCTCAAAAAGAATTTTTAGAAATTAAGAAAAAAAATAAACAAGCATTGTTTGAATGCTTACAACATACAAATCCTATACGCGATAGTACAGGAAAACCTGTTGGTCATTACTCTTTTTTAGATGAGACTGCTCTTTTTGATGTGCAAATCAAAAGGATTCATGAGTATAAAAGGCAGCTAATGAATCTTATTCATGTAATTATGCTCTACCATGAACTTCAAGAGAATCCAGAAGCGCGTCGTATCAAAAGAATGGTGTTCATTGCTGGTAAAGCAGCTCCTGGGTATGAAGTAGCTAAACAAATCATTCAATTAAGTTACTGTATTTCTAGGCGAATCAATCAAGACTCTAAAACCAATCAGAAATTGAAATTGGTTTTTATAGAGAATTACAACGTATCAAAAGCAGAAACGATTATTCCTGCAGCAGATTTATCCGAGCAAATCTCCACAGCAGGAACAGAAGCATCTGGCACTGGTAATATGAAGTTAGCAATGAATGGAGCATTGACAATCGGAACAGAAGATGGAGCAAACATTGAGATGCATCAACAGGTAACAGATCGCTTTTGGCCCTTTCGTTTTGGTAAAACCACATTGGAGAATGATTTAATTCGCCATACGGGTAACTATAATCCTTGGGATATCTATATGCAAAATAACTCTATTCGAAAAGCGCTTGATTCTTTACGTGATCAAAGTTTTACGCAAACAGAAGAAGAGCATCAAGCTCTTAGCAATTTGTATCAAAGCCTGCTACATAAACAGGCAGGGTGCATACCAGATTATTACTTTGTCTTAGGGGATCTGTTGGATTATTATAGAACACAGAAAAAAGTAGAGGAGTTATTTTTAAAGCCCCAAGAATGGGCAGAGTACGCTCTGCAGAACATAGCAGCAATGGGAAATTTTTCTTCCGATGAATCGATTAAAAATTATGCAAAACTGGTTTGGGATATTCAACCTTGTCTAGTTGATCCTAAAGAGTTAGAAAAAATAAGAATTGAATATAGTGAGCACGATAAATGTCGTATTTTTCCATCTAGTGTAAATGGTTCTATAAAAAATTCTTCTTAAGGAACATAAGAGGGGAGTAAATCTCTCTTATTTTTTCATCTCTTTTTGTGGCAACCCCCATTTATTAAGCATTTTTTGATATTCACCAGATTCGTTTAATTGGTGAATCTCCTGATTAAAGGCTTTAATTAAAGAGCTATTTTTATTACGTATTGTAATTAGCCTTAAAGCCTCATTGGTTAAAGGCAAAGATCCTACCTTTAACTTATCTTGATAGAGATCTTCACAATAGGCATAAGCACTTAAAATATCGATTAAAGCGGCATCTAGTACTTTTAAGTTTACAGCTTCAAGAGCTTGTGATTTAGAAGAGTATTGATGGATTAACACATCTGGAACGGATTCGATTAATAAAGCAGTAGCATCTGAAAGAACGCCAACAGCCTTGCCTTTTAGCTGTTTTATAGAAGAGATATTAGACGACTTATCTACTACAATTACAGGACCTAACATTAGATAGCTTTCTGAAAAATCAAAGCGATCTTTATTAAAATTATAGGGAGGAAAAGAAGAGAGAACAGCTTCATATTTCCCTTGAAGTAAGTCTTCTAACAAGTAATGAGCATCCACTGTCAATTTAGCAAGGGGGATTTTTTTTGAAACTTTCTGCAAAATTTCAGTAGAAAATCCCAATAGTTGTACATTTCTATCCTCTAAATCTAAAGGATACCAACTGGGGTCGAGGGCCACTTTTTGTGGATGGTTTTTGCTTCCACAGCAATAAAGAAGAGAGAGTAGCAGTAAGATAGAAATTTTCTGTAACATAAGATGATCTGTAACACAAATAAGATAAAAAAGTGTATGTTTATCGTTTAAGGTTTTAATTATGTCAAATACTTATCTCATTATCAACTTTGGTGGTCCTAGAGATCTAAAAGAAGTAGAAGAATTTTTAAAAGAATTACTTACGGATCAAGAAGTGATTCGGACTCCTTTCCCTTCTTTTATTCATCGTTTATTATTTAATCGAATTGCAAAAAAACGTGCGCTAAAGGTTATTCCTGAATATGCAAAAATCGGTGGTAAATCTCCGATCTATGAAGATACCGAAAAAATGGCTGTCACTTTGCAGAAATACATGAAAGCACCTTTTCTTACTTTTCACCGTTATTTGCCTAAAACGCATGCTTCTTTTTTATCTGCTGTTAAGCAAATACCAGAGAGTCATCAGATACGCGTTTTCCCCATGTTTCCCCAATTTAGCTATGCTACAACAGGAAGCGTGGCTCTATTTTTTTCTCGTAATTTATGTGGACAGAGTCTAAATCAACTTTCTTGGATTAAATCTTATGCAGCCCATCCTTTATATCTTAGCGCATTCGAGAAACAAATCCGTCTTTGTTTAAGCCAACACGAGATTAAAGAAGAAGAGGTATGCTTGCTTTTTTCTGCTCATGCGATTCCTAGAAAGTTTGTTTGTACAGGAGACCCTTATGAAAAAGAATGCTTGTTAAGTTTTTATGGGCTGAAAAAACGATTTCCTCAAGCGCTTTGTCATTTATCCTATCAATCTCAATTTGATAAGCAAGAATGGCTTTGTCCTTATACAAGTGATGTGTGTGAAGAGATTCGCACTTGGGCACAGGACAGAAAAAAAGTAGTAGTTATTCCTTTAAGCTTTACTTCAGATCATATAGAAACACTTTTTGAAATCGAAAAACTTTATTTGCCAGTCATTCGCAAGCAGGGATTAACCGCTATTCGTTGCCCTGCTCTTAACCATCATCCGGATTGGATTCAAGCAATTCTTACCATCATAGAACAAGAGGAGACGTTGACCAATCAGATGCTTGTTCGTCATCCTACTCGTTCTTGCTGTAATGTGTGTATGCCAAGCTGTTGTATATGCAAGAAAAAATAAAATATATACAAATATCTATGGTTTAAAGGATAATTGAGAAGAAAATTCCTTTAACGTTAGTTATTTTTTGAAATGTTAAGGAGCATTTATGGTATATGAAGCTAATGTAGACAGAAAACTACACAATAAAGCTGTATTAGGTGTTGGTTTAATGATTCTTGGATTGGCACTTTATCCGCTATCCGATGCTTTCATTAAACATCTCATGGGCACATATAGTGTCTGTCAAGTCACACTGCTACGTGCATTTACTCGTTTAGTGCCTCTTTTTATTGCAACCTATTTCCAAGGCGGGCCGCGCAAGGTTCTTTATTCAAAACACCCAACTAGCCATCTCACAAGGCTAGCGGTTAATTTGATCTATACTTTTTGTTTTATGTTCGCTTTTTCACTCGCTTCTTTAACAACAATCTATACATTTAGCTATACCTCGCCCTTCTTCATGATTGTCTTAGGTTCATTAATGCTCAAAGAAAAAGTAACTCGGGAGCGATGGATTGCTGTAGGGATCGGTCTTATAGGAGTCATCATTGCTATGCGGCCTGGATCAAATGTCATGGAATCAGCAGCATTTCTGGTTCTTTTTGCAACTTTCCTTGGAGCTTTGAATAAGATTCTCATGCGCCGTTTAGCATCAACAGAACACAGCCTTGCCATTGCAATCTATCCAAATGTCGTAATGATCGTGGCTATGCTGATCTTAGGTGTTATTTCTTCGGCTTCCCCAAATTGGCTATCTCCTCAGTTTACTCTTGCTTGGAAATCGATGCCTTGGACTCATTGGGGTCTTTTTACCATTGTAGGTATGCTGACAGCTGGTGCCCAATACGCTATTGCACAATCACTTCGTTTTGCACAAGCCTCAATTCTTGCGCCTATTGATTACTCTACCTTCTTCTGGGTAGTAGCTCTTGATTTTACCTGGTGGAACAAAACACCAGACATCTATACATTAATCGGAGCTATGGTTATTGTTGGAAGTAATTTATTCATTTTATATAGAACTCGAAAAGAAGAAGCTGCTAAAAAACAAACCTCTTTGGCTTAAAGAGAAATAAGAGAGACCTCAATAATAATCAAAAAAGCAAGATCTGAATGGATAAATATTTCTCTTTATTGTTTTACAATAGAGCTTATCGGTAGTCCTAAATAGATAGTGAGCATCTAAATTTTAATTTTATAGATAAAGGATGTATTATGCTCCAAAATCATTGGAGTCATAAATGAATATCTCTTGTCCTAACTGTTGTTCACATACCATAAGAAAAATGGTTCTATCCATACACGGAAATAAACATATCAATGTATTTCTTGCAGTGAGTAATTTGTAAAAAATCCATAAAATAAAATTATTTCAGCAGCTACTAAAGAATACATCCTAGGATTTAAGGAGAAGATATTTCAGTCTTTACCAGAGAATTTGCATGCAGGTATTATTCCTGAATTGGATGCGAATATAGATAAATATATTCAAAAAATAGATTTTTTACATTTAAAGAAAAGAGCTGATGTTTTCCAGTTTATATCAGAAGCGGCTCTTTAGGTTTCTCATCAACTTCATCTCCAATACCAAGGTTAATCAGAGTTCCTGATGTACTTGCTTCAGAGCCACATTTACTTGCTCTTAAAATATTTTCAGTTTGCAATCTTTTAAAGTGCTTTCTGAAAGTATTATGCCAGATTTCTGGAATAGCTAGCCTTTTTAACTTCTTCTAAAAGATTGTCAGATACAGATGATTAATAGCTATCTATGTTCCTTTTTTCCTAAGAAAGGAGTGCAATGGAAGATCTTGTCTAGCTCAATAATGAGTGTAAAGACAAAAGCTAACGGGGAATGTATCCTATTTTTCAGGAGTATATTCACGTAAAACTAGAGTGTAATATCTAGTGCTTTCTACAAGATCAGAAGCAATTTTTATAAAGGAATTTGCTTGGATAGAAGAATGTCTAAAAACTATGAAGTTGCAGATCCTTTTTTTTAAATGAGTATTTATATGAAAATAGCTTTTAGTAAATAGAAAATAAGAACACTAGTTATTGCACTAGCGGGGAGCGTGATTACCCAAGATAGGGCGATTTCACGAAGCATTCTAAGGTTTAAGGCACGGATTCCACGAGCTAGTCCTACTCCTAAAACAGCACCGACTAAGCAGTGCGTGGTAGAGACGGGTAGGCCTAGTTTAGAAGCTAGAAGGATGGTAATAGCGGTACCAAATTCAGCAGAGAAGCCGCGGGTGGGGGTAAGCTCTGTAATTTTTTTGCCAATGGTAGCAATGACTCTCCACCCCCAGGTTGCAAGACCTGTTACAATGCCTAAGCCTCCAAACACAAGTAGCCAGGAAGGCACTGTTGCTGCTTGAGAGACAACACCTCTATTAATAATATCTAGAACGGCTGCAACAGGGCCTATGGCATTAGCAACATCATTAGCTCCATGACCAAAAGCGACAAAAGAGGCGCTTAAGATTTGTAAATAACCAAACATTTTTTCCACAGAAGTATATTCAGAAGTGCGTTCTAAAAAGTTTGTTTCTTGCCTTAATTGTTGAGAGAGGGATTGTACCTCTTCTACTAAATGTCCTATCTGTTCATGGGTTTCATCATAAGATACCACATGAACGCGCTGAAGGTGCTTAAGAGCTTTTTCTAAACTGATAACCGTTTGAGGAGAATAACGAGAAATAGGGCTTGATTCATTAGGAGAATGCACTCTACGAACTAATAAAAAAGCGAAAAAAGAAGCAATACTACCAATAACAAAGGCGATAGCTAGTACTTGGATAAAAGAAAAATGCCAATCTAAACGCGTCAGTCCATTAAATAGTAAGCTTAAGGTAAATGCACTAAGAACAATAAAGGTTAATAAGGGAATAAATTTTCTGGCGGCTTCTAAAGGATTCATTGCATATAAAATATTGCGTTGCAACATATTGAATACAAAATAAGAGATCATTCCTGCTAAAACAGGGGAGATTATCCAGCTAGCTGCAACAGAATTTACTACATTCCATTGGATAACATCGATTCCCATAACCGCGCCACCAAAGCCTAAAATAGCTCCTACAATCGCATGAGTTGTAGAAACAGGCCATCCAAAAAAAGAAGCTATTTGTAACCAGACTCCAGTTCCACACAGTACAGCGCACATTCCTAGGACTAAGATGAGTGGATCTTCTGCAAATAATTGAGTGTGAATTAATCCTTTTTGCATGGTTTCTGAGACATGCGATCCAAGGAAAAAAGCTCCACTAAACTCTAAGACAGCTGCTATCATAACAGCTTTTCTTAGAGTAAGAGCGCCAGAGCCAACAGAGGTTCCCATAGCATTAGAAACATCATTGGCTCCAATATTCCAAGCCATGTAAAAGCCAATGGCTAGAACAAGCAGTGTAAGTATTGTTGCATTGTCCATTGTTTATTTTAGTTCTAGGACCATTCGAATGCGGTTTGCTAAGCTCTCAGAAAGATGAGAGATTTTTGCTACTTCTTCAATTAAACTCATCCATAGATAAAAACCGGGATTAGAAAGAGAATGAGCTTTGATGAATAGTTCTTTTTTGAGTACATGCTGCATTTTACTTGCTTCATGTTCGAGATAGGCGGTTTCTTCTACCATTGTTTTTACTTTTTCTGCTTCAATTCCTCCAAAGGAAGATTCTAGCAATTCATCAATTTCTTCAATAATGCGCTTAGCATGGATAAACACTTCTTCATTTTTACGAAAAAAGTTTTGCATTTGGGAAAGAAATCCATTGCATTCTTCTAGAGGGCTTAGGGTAAGTAGAGTAGCAATGTCTTCTGCTTTATCGGATATATCGTCTTGAATAGATAAAATATCGAGAAATTGCGATCGATCAATAGGTAAAAAAATGCTTCTGGGAAGGTGGTTGCGGATATCATTTTTAGCTAAATCTGCCTCGTGTTCAAGACGAGAGATTTCATGCGCTGCTTTTGCAATCTTTTCTACATCTTTCTTTGCTAAACCAGCAAACATTTGTGAGAGTTTTTCCACACAGTGGGCTACTTTTTTCATATGAGTTTGTAGAGGAGCAAAAGGAGACTTCCCAAAAAGGCGTGCAATGTTAAGCATACAATCCTGTTACAGAATACTCAAATCTCATATCAGAAT
Organism: Chlamydiota bacterium; assembly: GCA_030916885.1. Lineage (GTDB taxonomy): Bacteria > Chlamydiota > Chlamydiia > Chlamydiales > Rhabdochlamydiaceae > Rhabdochlamydia. Next base: position 33,627 of record JAUPVT010000024.1, on the reverse strand, counting down.
CTAGCTTTAAAGCTAATTGAATACAACTCTTTTTCAAAGATTAGAAGATTGAAAAATAATTTGCTTTTCTGTTTCTGTCATGGGTCGAAAATCACCTTCAGCAATAGGACCTAAAAGTAATCCCCCAATGCGAATACGACTCAGTTCTAAAATCTCAAGGTTGGCTCCTTGTACAAGCAAACGAACTTCTCGCTTCTTTCCTTCTTTGACTGCAATTTTTAATGTGCCCTTGCGTACCTTTACCACTCGTATAGGTTTTACAAAGGATCCTTCTATAAAAATTCCTTTAGATATTTGCTTTAGATGCAAATCAGTCACTTCTTGTAGTGTTTTTATTAAATATTCTTTTTGAATATTAGAAGATGGGTGGATCACCTTATTGGCAAAATGCCCATCATTAGTGACTAACAAAAGCCCGGTTGTATCTCTATCTAATCGTCCAATGGTGAATAGACGGTAGGGAAGATGAGCAAATAGATCGACAATTCTTTTTTTTTTTCCTAACGGAGCATTAGAACAAATAAAGCCATGGGGTTTGTTTAAAATATAATAAACTTTTTTTTTCTCAGACTGGATTGGTTCATTATCCACACAGATTTGATCTTTTTGAGTGCAAACAAGGGTTTGAGGAACAAGTATGACCTCATCATTAACGGTCACCCTACCCTTAAAAATCAATTCTTCTGAAGCCCTTCGAGAAGCTATCCCAGCAGAAGCAAGGACTTTACTTAAACGCTTTTTATTTTCCATAGGCGCACGATTATATAAGAGATAACAGTAAATTTCAACGATTTAAATTTTAGCTTCAGAAATAGATCGATATCTATCAGAGAGCTTGTGTAGGCTTAAATTAAGCTGCTTAATGTAAAGCCGATCAAGGCTATTCCCCAGGATGGATTGGCTTTCTTTTTTTTATCATATATTAAATTCTTTACTTCTTATTAAATTTTTGTTTCGTTTTTTGATTTTTTATAGTTTTTGCTAATATGATCCCAATAGAGATATTTTAACCGGAAGATATATGTCAAAAAAAGCTACTTTAATCATGATGCGTCATGGACAATCAGAATGGAATAAACACAATTTATTTACAGGATGGGTGGATATTCCTTTAAGCCAGAAGGGAATCAAAGAGGCAATAGAAGCTGGTAAAAACATGGCTCACATTCCTATCGATTACATTTTTACTTCTACATTGTTTAGAGCGCAAATGACTGCAATGATTTCGATGGCGTATCATCAATCGAAAAGAGTCCCTTATTTTATAGAACCAGAAAAGAATAAACCGGAAGAATGGTCTCAAATCCATGATGAAAGTGTTAAAAAAGACTGTATACCTGTAGTAAAAGCGTGGCAATTAAATGAGAGAATGTATGGAGATTTACAGGGATTAAACAAGCAAAAAACAATAGAGAAGTTTGGAAAAGAACAAGTACAAAAATGGCGCAGAAGTTTTGAAACCCCTCCCCCAGAAGGGGAGAGTTTAGCTATGACAGCAGAGCGCACAATACCTTATTTTAAGGAATATATATTACCTATTTTGCAGGAAGGAAAAAATGTTTTCATTGCAGCTCATGGAAATTCTTTGCGCTCGATTGTGATGTATCTAGATGATTTGTCTAAAGAGCAGGTAGTAGAATTGGAGCTTGCCACAGGAGAACCTCTCTTTTATACTTTTATACATAACACTTGGAAAAAAAATGATATATCTTGATCATCATAGCGCTACAAAACCTTCTCTATCCTCTATTGAAAGAATGCTTGTATTTTTTAAAACCGACTGGGCAGATCCTTTAGCATCTCATTTTATGGGACAGCAGGTAGCACTTTCCATAAGGAAGAATACTAAACGTTTTGCTGACTTACTAGGATTAAATCCTCAAGACCGTGTTTTTTGTTTTCAAAGTCGCCTAGAAGCTTTATCTCATTTGGCATTTTCCCATTATCGCAATACAGTCTATCAAACCGGTAGAAACCAGATTTTAACGACTAACATAGAAGATATAGGTTCATTAGAGATCTGGCGAGAGTTAGAAGATGTTGGATGTATATGTAGGCAAATTGAGGTCAATAAGCAAGGGCAAATTACTCAAGAGATGTTAGATAAGGCTATTCTCCCTAAAGTTTCTATTTTAAGTCTATGTTGGGCAAGTCCAATGACCGGTGTTATCCATCCATTAGCTGACTTAGCAGAACTGTGTAAAGAAAGAGGGATTCTTTTGCATGTGGATGCAAGCTCTTTAATGGGGAAAGCCCATTTTTGTTTGCGCGATCTTCCTATTGATTTTTTGACATTAGAAGGATCCTTGATTCATGCACCTCAAGGAACATCTGTTATGATTGTTAAAGAGCATACTTTGTTTTCCTGTCCGCAGCAACAAATGCCTGCTTCTTTAGCTTGTTTAGTAGCAGCCCTCGAAGAAAGTATCGCTCTTTTTGAGTCTATTTGCTTAGAAACCGCAAGATTACGTGATGAATTTGAACAAAAAATCTCTCTGCAAATTAACGATGCTAAGGTTCTCTTTACCGATGTAGAGCGACTTCCTAATTGCTCTGTTATTGCCTTCCCTAATATTCATGCAGAGGCGCTTTTGTATCTACTAAACCGCAAGGGTGTATTTGCTTCTATAGGATCTGGGCAGTATCAATTGCTTTCTCAAATATTGATTAAATGTCATATTGCACCTGAGTTAGCCTATACGGCAATTAGTTTTAGCCTTTCTTATGAAACAACAGAAGAGCAGATAGAAGCAGCTATTTGTATCATTGTAGATTGTGTAAGACAGTTAAAAAAAATGACCCTTTTAGGAGACGTCTTATGATAGAAAATCATTCTTGGATGCAATATAGCAAGCGTCTTGCGCAAAAAATCGAAAAACCTTTGTATGTAGGTGCATTTTCTCTGGATGAAGCGCAAGCTAAGGGGATGAGATTAGCTATCGGGAAACAGGGAAATTATCAAATGGCAAAATGGATTAAAATTTACTTGCTTATAGATGAAAGTGATGGTGTGATTGCTGATGCAAAATTTCAGATGTTTGGCCCTTCTTGCTTAATTGGTGCTTTAGAAGCTGCGTGTGAAGTTTTAATGCGCAAAAATTACCATCAAGCAGCTCTTTTAACTGTGGACTTAATTGATAAGCAAGTACGTGATAAAAGCCAGACTCCTGCTTTTCCTGAATCTACTTTTTCTTATTTAAACCTTGTCATTGATGCCATTAAAGATGCAGTAGAGTCTTGTAGGGATATTGTCCTTCCGGATAATTATGTGCCAACACCTTTGAACTCCTTACATAGTCAAGAGGAGTACCCGGGGTGGAAAGAGCTTAGTCATGAGCAAAAAATAGCTGTATTAGACAGGGTGATTGCAAATGATATTCGCCCTTATATAGAATTAGATGCAGGCGGAATTGAGATTAAGGAGCTCACTTTAGATAATCAAGTAATTATTGCTTATCAAGGAGCTTGCATTTCTTGCCCTTCTGCAATAGGATCAACCTTGCAAGCCATTGAAGGGATTTTACAAGCAAAGGTATATTCTGGTTTGTCAGTTAAACCGGACCTTTCTTTATTAAATTATTAAGGTTTTTAAATTTTTCATGCTGCATATTATCTTTTTTCTGCCGTACCTGATACAGATTTTGCAGAAGAAACTCTAACAGGAGATTGGAATGGTGCTAGATCATATGTAAAAGAAAGAGGAGTGTATATTTCTATCTCTTATGTAAATGATCTTTTAGGAAATTCTGTATGAGGGGGAAGGCAGGGTTTATAAATGCTGGATCATTAGGGATTGATTTATCTCCAGATTATGTTAATAACTCACTCACCTTACATACTCTCTATAGAGAACTGTGTTTTTTATGAGAGACTGTTTCTCTTTATATCTGCGTAATATGAGTTAGTTAATTAAACTCAACATTGGGTTAATTACTGTGTTCAACCTTTTACCTATTTTTTAGTAGAGATTTCTGCAGCGTTAAGAGAAATCATGAAACCAGAAGGGAGTTGCAAATTTAGTGTGCCATCAGAGTTTATGGAATGACAAATTCCTTGGATTTTTTGATTTCCCAAGCGGCAGATAATCTCTTTACCTTGAAAAGCGAGCAACTTTTGATAGATGGGTTGAAAATGAGTAAACCCAGAAGAAGAAAGTAATCTGAGATAGTTGTAAAATGTGTATAAAATGGGATTTAAAATACTGCCTAGTATCCATGTCTTTTTACTAAAGAGCATTAAAGAAGTGGCTTGTTGATCTACTTTTTTCAAGTGTTCTTCATCCATATTTACATTAAGGCCCATTCCAAGTACAATTTCTAGCTTTTCAGTATGAAGCACCTCTACTAAGATGCCTGCTATTTTTTTCTTCTTGAGTAATAGATCATTTGGCCATTTAAGTTGTAGAGGAAACCCTTTACTTTCTAAAACATGATTACAAGCTAGTGCTAGAATTTGTCCTAGATTTATAAGATAAGAGTAATCTAAGGGAAGCGTAAAAAATAAGGTTGCATAAATATTTCCAAGAGGAGACATCCAGCTACGCTTAAATCTACCATATCCTTTTGTTTGTTGATTAGCTGTAATAACACTTATATGATTTTGATTTAAAAGATCAGTATTTCTTTTAACCCAACTGTTTGTAGAATCAATTGTTGTAAAATGGATATAGTCAAATTTTGGTTTAATAGGTAAATCCATAGGAGTTCTCCTAGACAAAATTGGATCAAATACGTAATTTGTGTCCAATAGGTATATTTAAAGAAGCTAATTATGTGGGATCATCGATATTTAAGTCGCCTTGATTTTAGAATGATTCCAATTATATTGGTTTTAATGGTGATCAGTGTGCTGGTTATTGCTTCTATGACTGGTGCTAATTTCGATGAAGAAGAGACAACTGTATTTACCATATGGGTCATGAAGCAAATACGATTTTTTATTATTGGCTGGATTGTCTATTTTATAATTGCTGCATTAGACTATCGTAAATTTAAAGAGTGGGTATGGCTTTTTTACTTAGGAATACTCATTTTACTGATAGGACTTTTTTTTATTCCTACAGTACATAACGTACAAAGATGGTATAGAGTTCCTGGCATACCTTTCGATATACAGCCGTCTGAAGGTGCAAAATTGGTGGTGATAATGGCTTTGAGTTTATATTTAGAAAATCATAAGCGGCATATCCAATATATTCGTATTCCTTATCAAGCTTTACTCATTGTCCTTGTTCCTTTTTTTTTGATTTTAAAACAACCTGACTTAGGCACAGCTCTTGTTTTATATCCTATTGCACTTATTTTATTTTATTTAGGAGGAGTACGAAAAAAAATTATTAAAATCATGACCTATTTAGCATTATTTGCTTTGGGTTTTGTGAGTCTGGTTTTTTTAAATATTTTATCTCATGAGCAGATCCGTCCTTATGCAACTAAGATTTTAAAGGAATATCAATATGAAAGACTCAACCCAAATACCTATCACCAAAGAGCTTCTCAAACAGCCACTGCATTAGGATCTTGGACGGGTAGCGGTTGGCGTAATAGCGATTTTTCTGGTAAACAATGGTTGCCTGCTGCTCATACAGATTCTGTATTTGCGGCTTTTTCTGAAGAATTTGGTATAATAGGAGTGTTTTTCTTACTGCTCTTTTTTTCTGGATTGATCTATTTTGGATTTCAGGTAACTGCAATAGCAAACGATGATTTTGGACGCTTGCTATCCGCGGGGATTACAGCTTATTTAGCTGTACATATGATTATCAATATGGGGATGATGTGTGGCTTTTTACCTATTACTGGGGTACCTTTGCTATTGATTACCTATGGTGGATCGTCGGTAATTTCGACAATGGCAGCTTTAGGAATTTTACAAAGTATTTATAGCAGAAGGTTTATGTTTTAATGAATCAACACTCATTTCTTTTTAATCCAGGTATATGGTTAGGACAGGGAACAATTCAATTGAATATGGTAGCAGAAGAGCTTGCCTTTTTTACCCGTTGGAATGTAGAAAATAAAGATAACTCAAATAAGATTGCTTGCGCGCAAGAAATACAAATCAAGGGTTTTGCTGATATGATGCGTAATCAATTTTGCATTTCTCATATGGAGCATGGAGAATTTATCATTGATTTAGAAAATCAAGCAGTAGGTAAAATTCAAGGTAAAGGTTTAATCAATGATAAAATTATTGCCTGGGAATTTCGAATCAATGAGATTGGCTTCGAGGGTTTTGAAGTTTATGAAAAACAGGAAGACCAAAGTTATTTACTGCGAGCAGAATATGCAACAGCAGATCAATTTCGTACTCTTATTCAAGGACGTGTATGGCAAAAAATCGATTAATAGTTATTGCTTCTATAGCATTGTTAACAGGTTGTTACTCTTCTTATTTTGCAATGACCGATAGGAGTTTTTGTGAAATTGAAATGGGTGTTCCTATTAATGAAATACAGTGTCAGGTAGGAGATCCTTATGCAATTTGTATACGCGAAGATGGAGCAGAAGAATACCAATACATAGAGAGGATTGATTTAGGCAACGGTCTTGTTATGGAAAAGCGTTATTTTTTGATTGTAAAGGATGATAGAGTAATTAGTAAACGTCTAGTGCGTAGAATTCCTCCTTCTTATAATCTTCTTTATGAAACAGAACCTAATTATCCATCATATAACTATCCATTGTATCCTTGAATATTTTTTTTAGCTGTTTTTTAAAAAATATTCAGCATCGATCAGATTAGAGCCGGTTTCTTCTTTAAAGTACCTTATTTCCAGAATCAATTTTTGGTTTTATGATAGTTCCTCAGTAAATTGAAGCTGACCCTTGTTCATTTAATCTAATATGACTAAAGTTTGTATAAAGTTTGTATAAAGTTTGTATCTAGTGAATCCGAAGTATTTTTGTTTGTTTTTAAATAATTATAGCTTTTTGTCCGATCTCTTGAAGAAATTACAGAAAAGTATTTGTACCTGTTTTGAATAGTTAGCTCAAAGTATACAGCATGACTTTTTCCTGAGAAGTAAGCTCATTTTTCTTTGAAGGTAACTATAAAGGAGTCAGAGATAAGTTTTTGTTTCTGAATACCTACTATTAAACCCTAGTGCTTCATAACTAGTGGCACATCTAGAAAGAATGAGAAAGACTACTGTAGAAACAGAAAAATTAAGCAGCAAGAAACAGAGGATACAACATTCGTTGTATCCCTTTAGTCTAAAAATAAAAGCGATATTATTATCTCTTTTGTTGGTAATTTTTTAAGCGCTTTTAGCCTGTCTAGCAGTGGAAGATAATTGCTTAACTGCGATATGCACTCCAGCTGCAACAGGGAGTACTTTCAATTTATCAAGTGTATCCAATGTTGGGTCTAGAATATCTAGCATACGACTACAGGTACGTGTTTCAAACTGCTCATGAGATTTACGATCACCATGAGGAGATCTTAAGACAGTATACCCTTGTCTTTTAGTAGGCAGAGGAATAGGACCTGCTACTCTAGCTCCGGTTCGTTTTGCTGTCTCGACAATGTCAACTACAGCACGATCTAAAACGCGTTGGTCATAGCCTTTAAGGCAAATGCGTATTTTCTTTTTTTCTTTTTTAGCCATATATATTTGTTTGTTTTTATTTTTTCACAATTGTATCTTGAATTTTTTGAGGAACGCGCTCGAAATGAGAAGGTTCCATTACATAATTGGCACGCCCTGAACTAATAGAACGAAGCTCTGTAGAATATCCAAACATTTCACTTAAGGGAACCTCTGATTCAATGAGAATTATCTTTTTTTGCGTAATTTGATTGAGGATTTTACCACGACGTCGATTAATATCACCTATAACATCTCCCATAAATTGCTCTGGGGTAGATACTGAAACCTTCATGATGGGCTCTAATAAAATAGGAGCGCTCTTACGGGCTGCTTCCTTAACAGCCATCGATCCACATATTTTAAAGGCCATTTCATTTGAGTCAACTTCATGATAAGAGCCATAAACAATAGAAACTTTTACATCAACAAGGCCATAACCTGCTAAGACACCTGTTGCTAGTCCTTCGTTAACCCCTTTAATAACTGCTGGAATGTATTCTTTAGGAATAACGCCACCGACGATTTTGCTAACGACTTCATTACCTTTGCCTTGTTCATTAGGCTCAATTTCCAACACAACATGTGCGTATTGACCACGCCCACCAGATTGTTTAATGTATTTTGTTTCTGTTTTACAAGGTTTTGTAATAGTTTCTTTGTAAGCAACCTCTGGCTTACCCACATTTGCTTCTACAGAAAATTCGCGGCACATGCGATCTCGAAGAATGTCTAGATGTAATTCTCCCATCCCTGCAATAATTGTTTGTCCTGTTTCTTCATTGGTAAATACGCGAAACGTAGGATCTTCTTCAGAGAGCGCTCCCAAGGCCACTGAGAGCTTTTCTCTATTCTCTTTTGATTTTGGCTCAATTGCCATAGAGATTACAGGTTCTGGAAACTCCATTTTCTCCAATAAAAGGGGGGAGTTTTCGCTACACAAGGTATCCCCTGTACTAGTACATTTTAGGCCAATACAGGCTGCGATATCTCCTGTAAAAAAAGCATCGCGATCTTTACGTTGATTCGCGTGCATTTCTAACAAACGTGAGATTCTTTCTCTTTTACCTTTTGTTGTATTCATTAAAGTGCTTCCTTTAGAAAGAACACCTGAATAAATGCGTACAAAAGTCAATCTACCTACATAAGGATCAGTCGCAATTTTAAATGCTAAAGCAGCTAGAGGTCCATTGTCTTTGGGTTCCAAAGTCATTTGTTCATCTGTTATAGAATTAATTCCTTTAATTAATCCTCGATCAATAGGAGAGGGCATCCAGTTAACAATCGCATCCAACAGAGGTTGTACCCCTTTATTTTTAAATGCTGTTCCACATAAAACCGGATTCAATCGATTTTGACAAACCGCCTTGCGGATAGCTACATGAATCTCATTTTCTGTTAAGCTGTCTGGGTTCTCTAGCACTTTTGTCATGAATTCTTCATTTTCTTCATCAACGGTTGCTAGTTCTTCAAGCAATTGTTGGCGCATCTCTCGGCATTTAGAAAGCAGGTCTTCTGGGATCTCTGCTATTTCATACTTAGAGCCTAAAGTCTCATCTAAAAAGAGGTATGCTTTCATTTTAACTAGATCAACCATACCTTTAAAAGCCCCTTCTGCACCAATAGGGCATTGAACAGGAACAGCATTAGCACCTAGTTTATCTTTCATAGAATCAACAGCCATGAAGAAGTCAGCACCTACTCGATCCATTTTGTTAATAAATGCAATACGTGGAACACTATAACGCTCTGCTTGGCGCCAAACGGTCTCTGATTGAGGTTGCACTCCTGCCACTGCATCAAACACCGCAACAGCACCATCTAAAACTCTAAGAGAGCGCTCTACTTCTACTGTAAAATCAACGTGCCCTGGGGTATCTATAATATTAATTTTACAATCGTTTCCATCTTTATCTGGCCAATATACAGTGGTAGATGCCGAGGTAATGGTAATCCCTCTTTCGCGCTCTTGCTCCATGAAATCCATTGTTGCAGCACCCTCATGCACCTCACCAATACGGTGAGAGCGCCCAGAATAGTAAAGGATACGTTCAGTTGTGGTTGTTTTACCAGCATCAATATGTGCCATGATGCCAACATTACGTACTCTTTCTAACTTATCTTTTTCCGGTCGTTGATTCATAAAGCTCCTTTACCATTTATAGTGGGCAAATGCACGATTCGATTCAGCCATGCGATGTGTATCATCTTTTTTCTTAATAGTAGCACCTTGGTTGTTAAAACAATCTACAAGTTCAATACAAAGAGCTTCTTCCATGGATCTTCCAGCTTTAGCGCGAGAGTAATTGATAATCCAAGTCATAGCCATGGAAGTTCGACGGTCAGCAGGGATTTCAATAGGAACCTGATAAGTAGCGCCACCAATACGGCGAGATTTTACCTCTAAAGAAGGCTTTGCGTTCTCTAGAGCCTGTAAAAAATCATTTAATATATCAGTAGATTTAATTTTCTTAGCAAAGGCTTCTATAGCATTATAGACAATGCGGCGAGCAGTAGACTTTTTACCGCTAATCATAGCCTTATTAATCAATTTAGCAACAACTTCGCTTTTATAATGTGGGTCTGGTTCAGGTTGCCTTTTAATAGCACGACGTCTTCTTGACATAAATTTTCCTTCTTTCAAAATAATGATCTTCACTTGAGCTACTTTTGCTCGGCCCACGATTGACCCTTTTATTAAAAAAAAAAGAGACAGTTGAGGGCCAGGATCTCCATATTTGGATATCCTAAGATTACTTTACTTAGGGCGCTTTGCGCCATATTTAGATCTGGATTGTTTTCGGTCTTTTACTGCGGCACAATCAAGAGCTCCTCTTACAATGTGATAACGTACACCAGGGAGGTCTTTTACTTTTCCACCACGGACCAGTACGATACTGTGCTCTTGCAAGTTATGGCCTTCTCCTCCGATATAGGCAATGATTTCCTTTCCATTAGAGAGACGTATCCAAGCAACTTTTCTTAAAGCCGAGTTTGGTTTTTTTGGTGTCTTTGTCTTTACCTGAACACAAACGCCGCGTTTTTGCGGGCAACTTTGTAGAGCAGGGGATTTCTCTCTTTTTCTTTTTGACTTGCGTCCAAAACGCACTAATTGATTAATTGTTGGCATCTTTGCCCTTCTCCTTGAGCGAGTTAATTAAAAAAAAGAAGCCTTAGAAAAAAGCTTCTTCTGCTTCTTAGCATACAACATGGAAGAAAATATAACTAGGAACAACATTTCTTGCAAAAAGATTATCAAAAATCTAGTTTAAAAAAATTTTAAACTAACTTTCTTAACCTTTTATTGAGAAATTTAATTTTAAAAATTAGACTCATCATATAAACAAAGATTAAACAAGGGTTATTAGGATGAAGATTTTTAAATTTTTTTTAATAAGTTTTCTTGGGATGGTTTTAGGATCTGGTAATATGGGATCTTTTAAAAAGCCAGGTATAGTGATTTCTTCTATCCGTAATAACATGGAAGAAATGCTACGGTATCATGTAGAACATAAAGAATTCAATGAATTGCTTGCTAAACGTAGTCTAAGAATTTATATTGAACAGTTTGATAGCAATAAAAACTATTTACTTTTTGATGAAATTGACGCTTACCTTAACCCATCTCGCGAATTGTTAGCTCAAATAGTGGAACAATATAAACAAGGTTATTTCACGGTTTTTCAGGAATTGAATAACATAATAAGAAATTCGATTAAAAGAGAGCGGTCTTATCGAGTATTACTACAAAAAGAGCTTATAAAAACAGCAGAAGAATCAATAAACCATAAAACCTACTCTGATTATCCTCGTAGCAAAGAGGAGCTACAAGCAAGAATTAAAAGCCATTTACAAAAAATCATTGCATTTGAGAAGAAACAAAATCCAAATAGAAAGTTTGACTCTGCGTATATCCAAAAAGTATTTGCTTTATGGGAAAAGCGGTTATCTCATTTAGAGAATACTTATCTGGACATTGATGCTCAGGGTAAAAAATTGACTAAAAGTGCTTTAGAAGAACAAATATCTATGCATGTACTGAAAGCTATGGCAAAAAGCTTAGACGCGCATACCTGCTATTTTAGTCCTAAAGAAGCTATAGAAATGCGTACTTGTCTAGAAAAACAATTCGAAGGAATTGGTGTAGTGTTAACCGAGTCTGTTGAAGGAGTTGTCATTAGTGATTTAGTTAAAGGAGGACCGGCTTATCGTGTAGGTAAAATTATGTCAGGAGATGTGCTTGTATCTATTGATGGGAAATCTATTGATCAGCTCTCTTATGAACAAGTATTAGACTGTCTACAAAGTGTGAATAAACCCAAGATTGAATTAGAATTAAGAAGAATACAAGATAAGCAAGAAGTGAATTATTTTGTAACCTTACAAAAAGAAAAAATCATTATGGAGCAAGACCGACTACAATACACCTTTGAGCCATTTGGTGATGGAATTATTGGAAAGCTTACTCTTCCTTCTTTTTATGAAAGTAAAGATAGTTCAAGTTGTGAAGCAGATATTCGATTCGCTTTAAGAGAGTTAAAAAAGCAGGGGAAGTTGCTTGGTTTGGTTTTAGATTTAAGGGATAATTCCGGTGGTTTCTTAACACAAGCTGTTAAAGTTGCGGGTCTTTTCATTTCTAATGGGGTGATTGTTGTTTCCAAATACGCCCAAGAAGAAATACAATATTTACGTGAACTAGATGGAAGAAATTATTACGATGGTCCTCTGGTTATTTTAACCTCAAAACTCTCAGCTTCTGCTGCTGAAATTGTAGCACAGGCATTACAGGACTATGGTGTTGCCTTAGTAATAGGAGATGAAAGAACTTATGGAAAAGGCACAATTCAATTTCAAACTGTGACAAGAGAAAAAGCGCCTTCGTTTTTTAAAGTAACCGTTGGTAGATATTATACTGTTTCAGGGATCTCTACGCAAATCGAAGGAGTAAAAGCTAATATTGTAGTTCCTTCTCGGTATTTTATTTATGATGTAGGAGAGAGATTTTTGCAATACCCTCTAAAATGTGATCGAATTCCATCAGTGTATGCAGATCCTTTGATAGACATAAATCCTCAACAAATCAATTGGTTTCAAAAGCATTATTTACCAAATCTGCAGAAAAAAGTTTCTGCCTGGAATCAAATGGAATCTCTTTTAACAATAAATAGCAGTCAAAGGCTCAGTCGTGATAAAAATTTTTCTCTATTTCTAGATGTTAAAAAACAAGAAAAAGAAGGGAAAGAAAATAGTTTAACCGTAAATCGAAATTGGGGAATAGAGGACCTGCAAATGTCTGAGGCATTAAATATTTTAAAAGATATGGCATTATTAGAAAACAGCACGCAATATTTTAATAAAAGATAAATAACCTATTGCAAAAAATCATTCGGCTTTATATCTTTCTTGATTCATCCGTATGGCCAGATAGCTCAGTCGGTAGAGCAGAGGCCTGAAAAGCCTTGTGTCGCCGGTTCAAATCCGGCTCTGGCCACATCTTTTGAATTTTAAAAAAAATAATCTTTGAGATTCGTAATGAATCTTGGTCTTCTGGTTTATAAAAACTTAAGTATTCTATTTAAGTTTTCTGTTTTAATCAGAAGATCTATTGCGCAATCTTTTTAATTAAGAGACGAAAAAAATAATATATCGTTGCAAACGGATAAGACTAGAACAAAAAATCTAATTAAAATTTACAGGGAATAAGTTGTTGCATGGCTTTAAGAAGAGGTTCAATACCTTCTCTATGCATAGCAGAAATAGGAAAGAGTGTTGTTTTTGGGTAAGGATATTTTTGTTTAAATCTCTCTAGATTCTCCATGGCTGTTTCGCAATCTATTTTATTTAATACAACAAGGAAGGGTTTGTCTAATAACTCTTTTCGGTAAGCTGTTATCTCGTTTAGCAAAATCTGAAAATCTTTAAAAGGATCTTTTTCTTCTATTCCAGAAACATCGATCAAATAGATCAAAACAGAAGAACGCTCAATGTGTTTAAGAAAAGATAAACCTAATCCACGATTGAGGTGAGCTCCTTCTATAATGCCTGGAATGTCTGCAATTAAAATCCTAGAAAAATCCTCAAATTGAATATAGCTTAAGTTTGGGTACAGTGTTGTAAAAGGATAGGCTCCAATTTTAACATGACAATGAGTAATTTGTTTTAAAAGGGTAGATTTGCCTGCATTGGGCATTCCAATAAAGCCAATATCAGCGACTAATTTCAACTCGAGTTGAACCTCATGTATTTCACCTTCGTGACCTGGTGTGCATATGTTAGGGGCTTGGTTGGTAGGAGATTTAAAGCAAGCGTTTCCTTTACCTCCTTTACCTCCTTTGCACAAGATATATTCTTGGTTCTTATCAGTAAAATCGGCTAATATTTCTTGTGTTTTGGTATTTTTAACAATAGTGCCACAGGGGATCTGTAAAATAAGATCTTTGCCATTGCGTCCTCTTTGAAGGTTCCCTCCTCCCGAGATGCCATTTTCTGCATTAATTAAACGACGATTGCGAAATCCTTCCAAAGAAAGGATATTCTCGTTAGTTTTTAAGATAATAGAGCCACCTTGGCCTCCATTCCCACCAACAGGACCTCCTTTAGGAATAAATTTCTCCCTACGCCAGGCAACGACACCGTTACCACCTTTCCCAGCGCGTACTGTAACTGTAACTGAATCTGTAAACATATAACTACAAGCCCCCTGGCTTAGTTGAGGGCTACGAAGTATTTAAGGAGTGGGTTGAACGGAAACATATGTACGGTTAGTTTTGCGATAAGAAACAATCCCATCAATTAATGCATATATCGTATCATCGCGTCCACGCCCTACATTTTTTGCGGGATGCCATTTCGTGCCTCTTTGTCGCACAATAATACTACCAGCTGTAACAAACTGCCCTCCACTTGCCTTAACTCCAAGGCGTTGGGAGTGAGAATCTCGACCATTTCTACTAGATCCTTGACCTTTCTTATGTGCCATTGTTGCTCCTTATCTAATAATATCTGTAATCTTAATTCGGGTATAGCGCTGGCGATGGCCTACTTTACGGCGAATCGGTTTACGCCTTTTGTATTTGAACGCAACTACTTTTGGTCCTTTAGCATCTTGTTTGACAAGCTCCGCTTGTACAATAGTATCAGCAAGATAAGGGGCTCCGATCTTAACATTTCCCGCTTCGCTAACCAGTAAAACATTTTTAAATTTTACTATATTATCCTCTATATCTAGCAATTCTACATCGATAGTGTCACCTTTTTCAACACGGTATTGCTTACCGCCTGTTTCGATAATTGCGTACATCTGGCCTCCTAAAATAAACTTAAAGATTCGCATGTAGAAGAAAAAAACATGATAGGACAGTCTTGAATCAAAGTCAATCTGAAAAAATTTAAATGTAAAAAAGGATAAAAAGAAAGGATTTTTATTTTTAATTCATTTTTTATTAAAAATAATAATTTAATTATTTGATTAATAATTAAATTATACATAGTATGAAAAGTAAGAGGATAAATGAATAGAGATGGTTATGAAGGGGCTTAAAAAAAGGATAAACACACTTAAGTCCTCAAAAATTACTCTGAGAAAGCATCATAACCGTGCATTTTTTAAAGAACAGGAAAGTGAGTCTAAAATTAAGTTAGAACAAGATAAAAAAGCTTAAGGAGGATTTATGCCTAGAAAGCATACCAAGAGAGCGCCAGTAAAAAGAAAAACTCATCATCATCGCAGAACGCACAAGAAATCGGTTTGGAAACAGTTCTGGAATCGCTATTGCTCTATGTAAACATCAAGACTTCTTTTTGAATAAAAGTGCACCCGCATAACAAGAAGAAGAAACAAGTGAGATAGTGGCCCCTGGGGGCCAGTTTAATTGATAAGAAAGTAGGATGCCTACAAATGTGAGCACAAGACCGCATGCTGTTGCTAAAACCATCATTTGCAATAAACTGCGAGTGAAAATAGCAGCAATGGCAGCAGGTATTGCTAACATAGTTACAACCAAGATGGCTCCAACTATTTGGATTAATAATACAATCGAGATAGCTACTAAACTTAGCAGTAGAAAATAAAAGGCTTCTACTGGAAGCTGTTTTAGCTTGGCTTGTTCCTCATCAAAACAAATGGCTAAAAGTGGTTTATAAAATCTAATGACTATAGATAAAATGAGCGCATTTAAAGCGAACAGTAAAAAAATATCACCACGGCTAACCCATAGAATATTTCCAAATAAAAAATCGATTAGTTCTGTATTATAGCCAGGGGTAAGGGCAATGAAAATGACTCCAATAGACATTCCAATAGCCCAAATAGCAGCAATTGCTGTGTCTTCTCTTTCTTTATATTTTAAATGAATCCAGCCCATCAACATTGCAGAAATTATTCCAGCTATTAATGCTCCAATAAATGGGGTAAGAAAAGTAAGCCCAAATTTGATTTTTAACCATAAACAAATGCCCATTCCTCCAAGCACAGAATGAGCAATACTGCCACTGATAGAAACAACTCTTTTAACCACTACATAGGATCCGATAATACCACCGGTTAATGCAGCACCGCAACCCGCTAATAGTGTATGTAATAGAAAAGGATTATCGAACATATTAAAAAGAAAAGTGTTGAGGGTTTGTTAAAGGGGTATGATAAAGGCCTAAAGCAAAATGCTCACATACTTCTTTGGTTTGAAGAGAAGTAGCTTGTCGATTTACGCAAATAAGCCTACTGGCTTTATCAATAATTGTTTGTAAATCATGAGATACCATCAGTATAGTCATGTCAGTATTTAGCTCTTTTAACAGCTGGTAAATGGATTTTTCCGCTAGAGGATCTACATTGGCTGTTGGCTCATCAAGCAATAGGATTTTAGGATGATCGACAATTGCTCTTGCAATAAGAGCTCTTTGTGTTTCTCCTCCTGACAAAGAGCCAAAAGAAGCCTTTTCTTTGTGTAAAAGGCTTACTTTTTCCAATGCCTCTAGGCCTAGTTTACGCATTGCTTTAGGAAATCTTCCCCAATAATTAAGTTTGCTAAGGCATCCCATCATTACTACATCTAAAACAGAAATCGGAAAACTACGATCTACTTGTTGCATTTGAGGGACATATCCCATTAAATGTCTAGTATGTTGAGGATTTTTATTTAAAACTTTCACCCAGCCCTTTTTTGGTTGCAAAAGTCCTAAAATCAACTTGAAAAACGTGGTTTTACCACCGCCATTTGGACCAAAAACAACAATAAATTCATTAGGCTGTACAGTTATGTTGACATCTTCAAGAATACTTTGATGGTTATAACTAAAAAACAATTGATGAATAGAGATAATATCAATCATGAATTATATTTTTAACCACTTCTGCTATTTGTTTTAAATTCACTATATAATTTTCAGAATAAGGGTCTATGAAGTAAGTGGGGATCCCTAAATTTTGAGCAAGCAACCTAGCTGCTTTGCTGCCATGTCGAGATTCTATGATTATACCGTCTATCTCTAGCGTTTTTATTCTATGGAGGAGTTCTGAAATGCATTGAGGTAAACAATCCTTACCCTCTTCTTCTAGAGATAATTGTTCAAGTTGATAGTCTCTGCAAAAATAAGCAAAAGCTGGATGAGAGGTTAAAATGGCTTTGCCTTGTTTAATTTTAAGCATAGTAGCTAATTCTTGATCAACTTGCTCTAGTTCTTTTATCAACTTATTTAAATTGCTTTGGTACAATTCTATATGGTTTGGAAACAGCTGAATCAAGGACTGTGTAATTTTTTTTGCTTGTATTTGCATCATTTTTGGACTTAGCCAAATATGTAGGTCTTTAGTATCCACATGAGAGCAGCAATCTCCTTTTGTCTTATAAGATAAAAGCTCAAGGTTTTCTGTTAGATCAATGATAAGAGGAGGATTTTTCATTTCTTGAAAAACCCTTTGTGCTTTTTGGTCTGCTTTTTCTCCTAATTTTAACCACAATACAGCTTGTTTTTGCAGTTGAACTTGTTTAGGGGTAGGTTCATATAAATGAGGATTTTCTCCAGGAGGAATTAGAGATTCCGCTGAAATGGTATCTCCTGCGATTTTTTTCACAAAATAAAGATAAGGAGGTACGCTAACCAAAACAAGAGGGAGTTGTGAATAACTCACAATAGGAATAATACAAAAAAAACTAATAAATAAACGAAGGAGCATTTTTTGAACCTGATAAAGATACAGTTGAGGATCATAATTTTTTAAACGATTTTGGAAAAGAAATAACTCTCCAGTTAAACTTGAAATAAAAGTTTTAGTAAATGCTCTTTTAAATGATAAGCTATACGCTATCTCGGATTTTTCCTTGTAAGATAAACTGTAGTTAAGGTAGTCTTTAGCACGCTTTAAAAACTTTTGGAGGAGTGTCCGAGTGGCTGATGGAGCACGCTTGGAAAGCGTGTGTGCATGTAAATGCACCGTGGGTTCGAATCCCACCTCCTCCGATTCAACTCTTTGCGTTTTTCTTCAAAAATTTCTTTCTTTCTACATGAGCTCACTTACTTAAGGATAAAGTGATTTTTTTATTAATGACTTGAAATTGATAAATAGTGGTTTAAAAGTCATCTTTTCTGTTAAATCAGAATAAGTCTGGCAGTAAAATAGCCGTGAAGAAGAACCACCACAGCTAAAAAAATGAAAAAAACGAAAAGTTGCAGGCATCATTGGATGTTATGGGTTCGCATACTAAGAAGCTCAACAGTTTCTGTGTTAAGCATATTCGCTTTTAATGAATTCAAGAGTATACTCGAAAAATATTTTTTCGATCTTTTAGGATTAGCCTTTCCATGGAAAGTTTCTCTTGACTATGTAACATCTTATAAAATCAAATAAAGAACGACAGTATCCATTCCAAAAGGTGTTATTAAATGAGGGATTTTTCCAAACAGGAAACTGCGCTTTATCTGTTTTAATGGCTATTAGATAGCCGCTTCCTATCCCAACGGCCATTAAGCCTAATTGTCTTTGCAGCTATGATTGAGATTTTATATATAGTTGTTGATGTCGTTTGAGTCTTAGAGATATCAACTGTTATTGTGAGTGAGGTTTGTAATGGAAGTAATGCACAAGCCATAAAAAAATCCTCTCTAATTAGTTTTTCTGTTAGTAAATATTGATTAAAAAATGCATTAAATTTTATAGATTACTTAAAAGTAAATAGATTTTTAAAAAAACAAAAAAAACACTTATATATCTTATTTTTTGTAATTTAAGACGGTTATTGTTGGCAAACAAAATTTAAGCAAATAAATTACCAAAAACATCTAAACATATTGCTTTCTTAGATTTTCATAAATTAAAGCTTGTTTTAAAAGTAATTTGTATGTTTAGAAGGATTAAATATTTAAAAAATGCAAAAAACAGGCTGATTGGAATCTGTTTTTGGGGTAAAATAGAGATTTAGATAATAGATAAAAAAATAAAAAAACTTATTATGTATATAAAAGCATCGGAATGGGTAAAATTTTTCTAGGCTCTATAAAAAATTTAAGCGTGATATAACTTATGCATTGTCCATTTTGTGCTTGTGAAGAGTTAAAAGTTACCGATTCTCGAAATGTAGTGGAGAGTAATGCTGTCCGTAGAAGAAGAGAATGTTTGTGCTGTTCACGGCGCTTTACTACTTTTGAAACAGTAGATTTAACAATTCAAGTAAAAAAAAGAGATGGGCGATATGAAGATTTTTATCAGGACAAACTGATTAAAGGTTTAGACGCAGCTTGTCGCCATACGCGTATTAGTCATGATCAGTTAAGAACTTTGGCTTATAAAATTACCTCTGATTTAATGGAGCGTCAAATTAGAGAGGTCACTACTTCAGAATTAGGGGGAATTGTAATGCAGCATTTACAAGAACTAGATAGCATTGCCTACATTCGATTTGCTTGCGTTTATCGGCGATTTAAAGATGTCAATGAACTAATCGATGCCATTGAGGATGTTAGCCCCAAAGATACGATTCATTCAACAGAAATATAAAAAAAAGGATATTTATGGCATTAACGAAGGAACAAATCTCTAAATTTAAAAGTCGTTTAGAAGAGTTAAAAGTTCAAATGACGCATCTCATTCGTGATACGATAGAAGATGTAAGAGCAACTGATGAAATTAAAGGGTATTCTCAACATCAGGCCGATGAAGGCACTGATGATTTTAATCGAACAATTAATCTGCAGCTAAGTGGAAATGAGCGAGAAATTTTGCAGAAGATTGAAATTGCTTTGGATAAGATTGACCAAGGAACTTATGGAACTTGTGATCTTACAGGCGAGGAGATCCCATTGAAAAGATTAGAAGCGATTCCTTATGCAAATACAACTGTAAAAGCACAAGAAATGCTCGAAAAAGGATTGTTGTAAATGACTTTTAAGGTTAGTTGGAAATTAAGTCTTTTAGCAATATCTATTTTTCTATTCGACGCGCTTTTAAAAATGTATGTGCATTGCTTTGTTACACCAATGAACTTTTCTTGTTTTCCTTATGGAGGAATAGGGGTTTTTCATGAGTTTGGTGTAGAATTTGTCATTACACATGTAATCAATAAAGGCGCTATGTGGGGACTTTTTGCTAACTATCAGTTTTTGCTCGTTACTATTCGAATTTTTATTATTTCAGCTCTTGGATATTATTTGTATGTAAAACAAATGAGTGATTATTACAGAATCTGTTTAGTTATGATCTTAGCAGGAGCTGTAGGTAATGTTTTCGACTGTATTGTTTACGGTCATGTAATTGATATGTTTTGTTTTATTTTTTGGGGATATATTTATCCTGTCTTCAATATCGCAGATGCCGCTATTTTTTGCGGAATTTTAATGCTGTTATTAGAGACTACCCGCTCTAAAACGGTTGCGAGCTCTTTAAGATGATTACCTTTCGCGTTAGTTCTCCTCGTCAAGAAGGTCTCCTTCAGGTTTCCAAATGGATTAAAGTACAGGTTCTTTTAGATCAAGAAGAAATCGTAGACTTATTCAAGAAGCTAGAACCCTTTTACCTTATAGCAGTTAGCAAACCTGTAAAAGAACAAAGCGTTCTATTACCACAAAATGATTTTCTGCAGGCTTATTCAAAATATATTCAATCATTAAAGAAAGGAAGGGTTGCTCAAGATAGTTATTTCAGAGAATGGTTTTCCTGTGCAATGACAACTTCTAAAGAAGTATTTTACGCAATGCCTGTGTCAGAAGAGCGGTTTTTGATCAAACCCATTTTGCCAGTTATTCAAATGCAAATGCATCAGTTTTTATTCTCTCCTACAGAGAAAGTATTTTACCCTATGGTTTTAGGTCAAAAAACCGTTAGTTGGGGAATTCAATTTTCTTATCCTCAATTTTATCAGGATCCTAAGACAAAAGAAATTACACGAGTTATTAAAAAAGATTTGTTTCCCAATACAGAATTATTTACTCTTTTAATGAAGTGGGTAAGACAATTCACTATTCCTACTCCCTTTTTGATAGAAGAAGAGAGAATCAATGCTACTATTCGAATAGGAAAAAAATGTATGAGTTGGGTTCATTTACATCCACAATTACAAGTGTTAGGAATTAAAGTGCTATGTCTGAAGTAAAGATTGAAATCATTACTATTGGTAAAGAGCTTTTGGATGAACGTACAGTAAATAGCAATGCAGCATTTATCAGCACTCATTTATTTAAATTCGGTTATACAGTAGAGCGTCATACAACATTTCCAGATGATCTTCAGATATTAAGAGAAGGATTAAAAGAAGCGCATCAGCGCTCGGATCTTGTAATTGTTACAGGGGGGTTAGGGCCTACCTTAGATGATCTAACTAGAAGAGTGGCAGCTGAAGTGTTTAATTGTAAATTATCTGTGAATTCTCTAGTAGCAGCTGATTTACGGAAACGTTTTGGAAAAGAATTAGATACATTGCAAGATCAAGCTACAATTCCAGAAAAAGCTCAGCCTTTGCTCAATTCTGTGGGAACAGCTCCTGGGTTACTTTTTTTTACAAATGATAAAATAGTGGTTTGTTTTCCTGGTGTTCCGGAAGAAATGCAACTTATGTTTGTAAATGCATTTTTTCCTATTCTTCAAGAAAGATATCCTCCTTTGTATAAACGTGTAGTTTGTTTGTATGCCTGCATTTTTCAAGAAAGCCAGATTAATCCTATGTTAAAAGAGTTGCAAACCCAATTACCTGAATTGGAAATTGGTATTTATTCTTCTTATTCTAACGTTACTATTATATTATCTAGCGAAAATAAAACTTCATTGGAATATGCAGAAAAATTGCTGAAAACCCAATTAGATTCTTTTTTGTATATAGCAACAACAGGTAAAATTGAAGAAGCAATTCACAGCTGGTTTATCCAAGAAAAAAAAACTCTTATTTTAGCAGAGTCCTGTACAGGCGGAACCATGGCAAGTTTACTCACAGCTATTAAAGGGGCATCGGAGTTCTTTTTAGGTTCTTTTGTAACCTACTCTTCTGATCTTAAACAGCACATACTAGATGTCCCTAAGGAAATCCTAGAAACAAAAGGAGCAGTTAGTGCTGAGTGTGTTCTTGCTATGCTAAATGGAGCCTTGGAAAAAAGCCAAGCAGATGTAGGGTTGGCCATTTCAGGCATAGCAGGCCCTACAAGTGATAGTTCTCATGAAAAGATAGGGACTATGTGGGCAGCTATTCAAGAAAAAGGAAGTAGTTCTTATGTGTTTAGATTACAGATTACAGGAGATCGTCGAGCAATTATTTTAAAAACAGCTTATTCCTTGTTTAGTATTTTATGGCGTTTGTTAGCTAAAAATATACCTCCTCCCTTACTTCCCTTTAACTAATAGTAAAGAATCCATTAAGTATGCTAGAATGCTTAGTTTAACTAATAGTGATTTTTTTATGTCTTATTCTCTAATTGATAGCGGCAATCAAAAAAAATTGGAGCGCTTTGGTGCTTTTACTTTAATTCGGCCCTGTTCTCAAGCAATCTGGAAGCCTTCTCTTAAGAAGTGGGAAGCTGATGCTATTTTTTCTCGAGATGAAGGAAATCGTTGGGAATATAAGAAATCTTTGCCTAAAGATTGGGTTGTAACTATTGAGGGTATACGTTTTAAGGTAGCTCCTACCGACTTTGGTCACTTGGGCGTTTTTCCTGAACATAGTCTTCTTTTTGCCTCTATGCAAAAGTTACTTATTTCAAGAAAAGAGCCGAGAGTTCTCAACTTGTTTGCTTATTCAGGAGGTGCAACTCTAGCGTGTGCAAAAGCAGGAGCTAAAGTATGTCATGTTGATGCTTCAAAAGGGATAGTGAGTTCGGCTAGAGAGAACGCAGGATTAAATCATTTCTTAGATAAACCTATTCGCTGGATTATAGAAGATGTAAAAAAATTTCTTAAAAGAGAGGTCAAACGAGGCTCTTTCTATGAGGCAATCATTTTAGATCCCCCTAGTTTTGGCAGAGGAAATAAGGGGGAAGTTTTCAAAATTGAAGAAGATATTATCGAATTGCTAGGCTTATGTAAAAATCTTTTGATTGAAAATGCTCTTTTCTTGTTATTTACTACTCATACATCTGGAATTACTCCCATTGTTATTCAGAATTTAATGAAACAATTATTGCCTAAAGGGAAAATCGAGAGCAATGAGCTCTTATTACCTTCTGAAAACGGGTTTTTTACTCCTTATGGAAGTTTTGCTTGGTGGTTACCATGATAGAAGAAATTACAAGCAAGCAAAATCCTAAGGTTAAGCTAGCGATGCAATTAGGAAATCGAAGGACACGTAATCAAACAAATCTTTTTCTCATTGAGGGATATCGGGAATTATCTAGAGCTGTGCAAGGTAGGGTAAAGATTGTCTCTTTATTTATTTGCCCTGCTTTATTTTTAGGAACAAATGAGAAAGCGTTGATTAAACAAATTAAGAAAGATCAAGCTCTGATCTACTCTTGCTCTGAATCTATTTTTAAAAAAATCTCTTACAGGGATCGTCCAGATGGGCTTGTAGCTATAGCAGAGCAAATGCATTGTCTACTTCGCTCTGTTTCATTTAGCCCTACAGCTTTTGTGGTCATTGCTGAGGCAATTGAAAAACCAGGAAACCTGGGCACTATTTTGCGTTCAGCAGATGCAGCAGGAGTAGATGGAGTAATTGTATGTGATCGCTGTACAGATATCTATAACCCAAATGTTATACGCGCTAGCACAGGAACATTATTCACCACTTCAGTAGTAGAAGCTACAAGTCAAGAGGTTTTAGATTTAATGCGTGAACTTAAAATTAAAATTATTGCTGCAACTCCTTCTGCTTCTCAAGATTTTACTCAAGTAGATCTAACAGGTCCTGTTGCAATTGCTGTTGGCACCGAACAGTTGGGGCTGTCTGATTTTTGGATGGAGCAAGCTGATATTTGTGTTCGTATCCCTATGCATGGCATAGCGGACTCTCTGAATGTAGCAACAGCTACTACACTCTTATTATATGAAGTTATTCGACAACGCAAAGGAAAAAATGCAGATCATTTTCTCAGATAATCATGTTTTAGTAGTTGTGAAACCTGCTGGTTTAAGTACGCAACCTCACTATCCCATAAAAGATAATTTAACCGATTTAGCAAAAGCCTGGATTAAAAAAGAATATAAAAAACCAGGAGGAGTTTATCTAGAGTGTATACATCGTTTAGATAAGCCCGTTAGCGGTTTGGTTTTATTTGCAAGAACATCTAAAGCTCTTACTCGGCTGCAGCAGAGTATGCGTGAAAAGCAAATGAATAAAACGTATTTTGCCTGGGTAGAAACGGGTAAAAAGCTAAAAGCTTTAAAGGAGTTAGAACATACATTAACCCATGTAAATCATCGCGCTAAGATAGTAAAATCTAACCATATCCAAGGGAAATTAGCTCAGCTTGAGTATTCCATTATAACTGAGAAGGGAGATTTTTCATTAGTGAAAATAAAGCTACACACAGGGCGGTATCATCAGATTCGTGCACAGTTTTCCTCTATAAGCTCTCCTATTGCAGGAGATGTCAGATATGGTAGCAAGAAACAGTTACCCAAGCAGAAAATCGCACTGCATCATGCGTGTATGAGCTTTCCTCATCCTATCACACAAGAAGTGATTATATGTGAAGAAATGCTATCGGATTGGCAGGAATTGCTTTAGTTATCATTTCCTTGAGAAAAAACAGTTTGTAAAGCTTCCTCATAAGACTCCTTGCAAATGGTCTGTCTTGTTTCAGGAAGATCAAAAGTTAAAATTCCATCAATGGCTGAGATATAACTAATCTTAATACTATCTGGCTTATAAATCCAAATTCTTATCTCTACGTTTTTTGCGGTAAAAGGATATTCATGAAGACAGGGTCTTACCTCTTCATTGTTATTAATATCTAACAAATACTCATTGACAGCATAGATAAGCAATTCCCTAGCTTCTTTTAAATCCACTTCTTGGTAGAGATGAAACCCCATTAACATCATCCGTATATCATCTTTCGTCACTCTACCTGTTGTTACTAAATAAAGGTTTTTTTGCTCTTTCAATTTTTCTGCTGTCTTTTCCGTAATGGTGTCTGCTATTTTTTCACAATTTAGCAAGGATTCTTTAGAAAGCGACTGATCTTTAGAAGAGGAGCAAGCAAAAGAACAAGAGAATAGAGCTAATATTACTCCATAGGTAAAAAATAACTGCATTTTTTTGTCCTGTAATTTTTTTAAAAAGGTACTTTATTTTAAAAGATGTTCTGCGATTTGTACAGCATTTAAAGCGGCTCCTTTTAATATTTGATCACCTACCACCCAAAGATCTAGTGTATTAGCACAGGAAAGATCTTTTCTGATTCTTCCGCAGTAGACATCGTCTTGCTCTGCGGCATCAATAGGCATAGGAAAGCGATTCTTTGAGCGTTTTTCATATACTTTTACACCAGGAGCATTCTCTAAAAGCTCATAAGCTTTTTTCGGACAGATCTCTTGAGTAAATGTGACATTTAAGGCCTGAGAATGTGCTCGTAAAACAGGAACACGTACACAGGTTGCATTTACCTGAATATGAGGATTAGAAAGAATTTTTCGAGTTTCTTGTAACATTTTTAGCTCTTCGTCAACATAGCCATCTGCATTTAGTGTAGAGTTGTGCAAAAATAGATTAAAAGCAGATGGGAAAGGTAACATTTTTGGTGTATGGGGCTTTTTTTCTAATGCAGCTTGTGTAGCAGAGGTTAATTCTTGCATAGCGTGAAATCCAGCGCCGCTAACCGCTTGGTAAGTAGCTGCCTGAATTCTTTGGATAGGAATGTACTGATGCAGGGGAAAAAGAGCCATTAACATGATCGATGCAGAACAATTAGGAGAAGCAATAATATAACGATGTTTAGCTAGCGTTTTTAGATTAATCTCTGGAATGATAAGAGGCACCTCTGGATCAAGTCTAAAAGCAGAGCTATTATCGATTACAATGGTCTTTTGTCTAGTAAAATAGGGAATCCATTTACTGGAAATCTCTTTTTTTGTGCAAAAAATAGCTAGGTCAATGTTGTGTAATTTATCTTCGGAAAGAGTTTCTAACGGAATATTTTCTCCAGAAAATAGAATGGATCTGCCTTCTGAATCTAAAGAAGCAAAACAGCGCAGCATTTCAATGGGAAAATGACGTTTTTCTAAAAGATTCAATACTTCTCTTCCAACAATACCGGTAGCTCCGATAACAGCGATTTTTACAGGGGGATATAATAAGATCATGATTGTTAAAAAATGCTTTAAGTAGGTTTACTATAATACAAGAGCTCTTTTATAATTGCCTCATAAAAAGAGTAATTTATTATGCAAAAAGAAATCGAGTATGCAGTTGATGAAGCAATACGTGCTATTATACTTTTAAAAGAAGAAAAAAGCATGAGCTTTATCGAAAATGCCAGTCAATTAATTGCTGAGTGTTTTACAAAAGGTGGTAAATTATTGATTGCGGGTAATGGAGGAAGTTTATGTGATGCCATGCATTTTGCAGAGGAGTTAACAGGACAATTTCGTTATGCAAGAAAAGCTCTACCAGCTATTGCTTTAAGCGATCCAGGTCATTTAAGTTGTACAGCAAATGATATGGGATTTGATTTTGTTTTTGCAAGAGCAATAGAGGCTTTAGCTAAACCAGAAGATCTATTTATCGCTTTAACAACAAGTGGTAATTCTATCAACCTATTTAAAGCTATGTTAACAGCACAAAAAAAAGGTCTAAAAACAATTGCGTTTCTTGGTAAGACAGGAGGAAAGCTAAAAGGAATGTCTGATCTGGAATGGGTCGTTTCTGGATTTGAGTTCTCAGATCGGATTCAAGAAGCCCATATGACTGCTATTCATATTATTATAGAACAAGTAGAGACACTACTTTTTCAAACGGAGCCAAGAGCTATTTGTGTTTCTCCTTAAACATTTAAGACGATATGTATTTCGAGTAATTCAAAGAGAAAAAAAACCTTTTTTTCTTACTCCTTTCTTTTTTTTGATAAGTATTTTTTTTTCGTTAGGGGTACGTTTAAGACATTTAGCTTATGATAGGGGCTTTCGCAGAGTATATAAGCTACCTACTTTTGTAGTCAGCATTGGAAACATTGCAGCTGGAGGAACCGGTAAAACGCCGCTGATTCAAAAACTCGTAAAGCATCTTGATCCAAAAATCAGATTAGCTATTCTTACAAGAGGATTTCTTTCAAAAATTGAAGCCTCTGGGAGAGTAGAAAAAATTTCTGACGGAAAAGGATGTACTCTACCGGTTCAATATTGTGGAGATGAACCTTATCTTTTAGCAAAGACAACCTCAGTGCCTATTTGGGTTGGCAAAAATCGTATTGAGAGTGGATGTAAAGCAGTTGCTGAAAAAATGCAGTGTTTACTACTAGACGATGGGATGCAATATCGAAGTTTAGCGCGCAATCTAGAAATTATTATGATTGATGCAAAAGATCCTTTTGGTCAAAAAAAGTTTTTGCCAAGTGGTTTATTGCGTGATACTCCTGCTCAATTACATCGAGCTGATTGGATTATTGCCAATCATGTTGATTCGGCCTGTCAGTATGAAAAATTAATAAAAAAAATATCTTTATATAGTTTAGCTCCAGTTATTGGTATGAAAGTAGTTGTTTGCAATCCTCAGCAAGTAGCTGGAAAAAAAGTAGGAATATTTTGTGCTCTAGGGAGGCCAGAGCGTTTTTTACAAACTGTAAGGGAAATAGGATGTAGTATTGTAGAGCATGTACTTCTACCGGACCATATGCCTTTTGAGTTAAAAGAGCTTAATTTATTTGCTAAAAGGTGTAAGGATAAAGCAGCAGAAATGATTTTATGTACAGAAAAGGATTGGGTTAAATTATCTTCTTTTGGATGCTGTATACCTGTAATTGCTTTACGTGTAGAATTAGAGGTTGTAGCAGGACATACTATCTGGCAAGAGATGTTAGGTAAAATAGAAAGTTT
Organism: Chlamydiota bacterium; assembly: GCA_030916885.1. Classification (GTDB taxonomy): domain Bacteria; phylum Chlamydiota; class Chlamydiia; order Chlamydiales; family Rhabdochlamydiaceae; genus Rhabdochlamydia. The sequence goes on along the minus strand of JAUPVT010000024.1, from coordinate 5,593 downwards.
CTCAAATTAAAGGGCATCGATGAGTGAAGAGATAAAAGTACTATTACCTAAACTAGGGGAGAGTATTCATAACGCTACTGTAGTGCAATGGTTTAAGAAAGTAGGAGAAGTGGTTCAATTAGATGAGCCATTATTAGAAGTTTCCACTGATAAAATCAATAGTGAGATTCCCTCACCTGCAAAAGGCGTTTTACAAGAAATTTGTGCAGAAGTGGATCAAGATGTTCAAGTAGGAGAGATTTTAGCGATTATTTCTACAGAAGGTATACAAATAAAAAAAAGTCTAGAAAACGATAATCCTTCTCCAATTTCAATCAGTGCCGAGAAAAATCAAGATTTTTTTTCACCTGCTCTTTTACGATTGGCTAGGAAAAATAAACTAAATCTAGAAGAATTGCAAAAAATTATAGGCACAGGGTCTGGAGGGAGGATCACCAAGAGAGATTTAGAGCTTTATTTAGAAAAAAGAACTAAAAACGAAGAAAGCTCTTTACAGCCTATAGAAAGATTACAGATGACCGGCATGCGCAAGGCGATAGCGGATAATATGGTTCGCTCTTTTTATCAAGCACCTCATGCTACACTGATTACAGAAATAGATATTACAGATATTATGAAATGTATCCAAAAAGAAAAACAGAGTTTTTTGGAAAAATATAACGCAAAACTTACCTTAACTAGTTTTATTGCTAGAGCTTTAGTTAGGGCTCTTCAAGAATTTCCTCTATTAAATTCTTCTCTAGATAATGATACCATTTTAATGAAGAGATTTATTAATTTGGGGATTGCAGTTAGTGTTGAACAGGGATTGCTGGTGCCTGTTTTAAAAGCAGCTCAAGAGTTACCTCTTCCAAAAATTGCTCAAGGAATCAGCGATTTATCTCAAAAAGCTCGGAAGGGAAAATTAGTTCCTAGTGATGTAACCGAAGGTACAATTACCATTACAAATTTTGGTATGTCTGGCGTGCAAATTGGAATTCCTATCATTAGATATCCTGAAGTTGCTATTATTGGTGTAGGAGCTAGCTATAGAAAAGTGGTTCCTCGAGAAGACGATAGCCTTGCTATTTGTTATATGGTTAATCTTTCTTTAACCTTTGATCATCGTGTACTCGATGGTATGTATGGTTGTGCTTTCTTAAATGCACTAAAGCATTACTTAGAAATGGATAAAGGGCTCTAATTTTAAGTAAGAGTTGGTTGCAAAGAAAGAAGTGAAATTAAATTTTAGTCATTTTGTATCTTACTGTCGTCTTTTAGGGCAGATGATGGGTTATGCAACCCATTATACAATACCCGCTTTGTCTCATATAATATTGTCTACATATTTGAAAGCAACCTGGGAACGCCTCAATTGATCCTAAAAAACCTTAGCTTCAATGGGAAGATTTAAAACTGTAAAAGCTAATAGGGGCAATTCTAGCAATTATTTACTTTTCATTAGAACGGGATAATCCCATAGGTCTAATCAAAGAATGTATAGAGAGAGACTGAAAGTTATCGTACTTTCCAGATATTTAGATCCAAAAAATGATATCACTTTTAAGAAGATTTTTGGGTCAGAGAAGAATAAAGACATTCTAATTCATTGGTAAACTTCTAAAAAAATAGAAATTAGGTTTTAAGAAATTATTGGCCTTAAAGGTCACTTGTTTTTTGATTTAAGAGAAGCCGGGCTTTTTATCAAAAAGGTAAAGGTTTTCCGTGCCTGTGCTATCAAACCCCGCCTGAGATACTTCTTCTAAGATAGTAAGAACTCTCTCTTTTGTGATGCATAAGTTATTTTTAGATAAGAAACGTAAACGCCATTGATCAATACAAAAAGTTTCCGGTTGCCCATCGGGCCAGATCTTGACTCCTCTATTGCTGATCATTTGTAGCGAAAGCGCATTCCATTTATTTGTTGTAAGCGCTTTAATAGGGTTTTGATTAGTGTAGATAAAAACATCAACGCCAATGAGCTCTCTTTTAGCAGCAGTAGAATGAGAATGAATATGAATAGTCTGAAACTTATTCTTATTTTGATAAGTTACAGGGGTCAAATGCTGCGGTTTTTTATCTAAGAATTTGATTACCTGTAAAGCAAATTCTTGTGTGCCCATTTTATATTTGCTAATTCCCTCTTTAAAAATATCATATGTGTGAAAACCCTCTTCTATGGTTTTTAACCATGCATTATGAATTCTTTCTGCTAATAGGGTCTTTTCCAAGTAAAGGAGCATGAGTACGCTTCCCAAGAGAAGCGCAGAAGGATTTGCTACATTTTGTCCAGCTCTTCTTGGAGCAGAACCGTGAATTGCCTCAAACATTGCACCTCTGTCACCAATATTGGCAGAGCCTGCTATTCCAACTGACCCAGAAATTTGGGCTGCTACATCAGAGAGAATATCTCCATAAAGATTAGGCATGACAATGACATCAAATATTTCCGGGGTATCAGCCAATTTAGCTGCTCCGATATCTACAATCCAGTGTTCATTCTGAATGTGGGGGTATTCTTTTGCAATTTCATTAAACACCTTATGAAATAATCCATCAGAGAATTTCATGATATTGTCTTTTGTAAAGCAGGTTACTTTTTTTCGATTGTGATGAGAGGCGTATTCAAAAGCGTAACGAATAATTTTTTCTGAACCAGGACGAGAAATAATTTTAAGCGATTTATATACATCCTGCGTTTGGCGATATTCAATGCCTGCATATAAATCCTCTTCATTTTCTCTTACAATAACTACATCCATTTTAGGGTGTTTTGTAGCAATAAAAGGCGCATAAGAGATGCATGGACGTATATTCGCATACAATCCTAAAGTAGTGCGAATGGTTACATTTAAGCTTTTCAACCCACCGCCTTGGGGAGTAGTAATAGGCGCTTTTAAAAAAGCTTTTGTGTGACGTAATATTTCCCAAGAGTTATATGCAATTCCTGTTAGAATGCCTTTATTGTATACTTGTTCTCCTATTTCAATAGAATGAATATCTAAAGGGGCACCAGCTTCTTGTAGAATATGTAAGGTAGCTTTCATGATTTCAGGACCAATTCCGTCTCCATGAGCTACTGCTATAGGAATTTTTTTGCTCATTATTACCTTAATTAAAAAGCCTTCTTTTACGGCTTTTTTTTGAAGACTTCAAGCAAAAATAGGATGTGCATATACTATCAAATACAGAAACACAAAAGTTTTTATGCAACAAATACAAGAAATACTCGATAGACAGAAACAATATTTAGCGCATTATTTTACCAATTTGCCTTTAGAGCAACTCCAAAAAGTAATCAATCAATGCAGCAAAGTATCAGGATTATTAGTCCTTACAGGGGTTGGAAAAAGTGGGATTATTGCTGAAAAAATTGCAATGACGCTTATTTCTACAGGAACAAAAGCATTATACTTTCCTCCCACTAATTTTTTACATGGAGATATAGGGATCCTGTCTGAGAAGGATCTACTTATATTATTCAGTCGTAGTGGAGAAACAGAAGAGCTATTACATCTAATTCCTTTTGCTAAAAAAAGAAAAACATCCATTATAGCAGTTGTTTCAAATCTAGATTCACGTCTTTCTCGTTTAGCTGATTTATCTATTTATTTACCGGTTGAAAAAGAATTGTGTCCTTTTAATTTAGCTCCAACCACTTCTACAATGGTGCAGTTATTGTTTGGAGATCTTCTGGCTATTTCTTTAATGCATAAAAACCAATTTGATCTTATCAAGTATTCTCTGAACCATCCTGCTGGTTCTATTGGTAAAAAAGTGACATTAAAAGTCAAAGAATTAATGATTTGTAATCAAAAGATCCCTCTAGCTGATCCCTCAGATAAACTCATTGATGTTTTGTTTGAGTTGTCTGATAAAAAATGTGGAGCAATTTTGATCGTAGATGGGACAAAAAAACTACTGGGAATCTTCACAGACGGAGATTTACGAAGGACTTTACAGGTAAGGGGTGATTCTGCTCTAGAGCAACCCATGAGGGATTTAATGACAAGTTCTACTGTAGTTATAAACCAAGATTTGCTTGCTTGGGATGCTCTGACTCTTATGCAAAGAGATCCAAAAAAATATATGACGATTTTACCTGTTGTATTGGAGGATCGTACCGTAATAGGCATTTTACGCATGCATGATATTATTCAAGCGGGAATTACTTAAAAGGTTATTAATTTTGTTTTATCAAGGAGCTTTAAGAAAATGGAATATTTTCTGATTGTAGTTGTTTTTGTCTTGGGGTATTTCGCAATTATTTTAGAGTATTATATCAAAGTGAATAAAACAGCTGTTGCGCTACTTATTGGTACTATTTGCTGGACGATTTATATGTCATGCAAAATTTCGTCAGATTTATACGATTTGGGTCATCACGTTTCAGAGATTTCGCAAATTATCTTTTTTTTAATCGGAGCTATGACGTTAGTAGAGCTTATTGATTCTCATCGGGGCTTTAAGATCATTACAGACCGATTGAGGACAAGATCTAAAAGAAAAATGTTATGGGTTATTTCAGTTGCTTCATTTTTTCTCTCTGCAGTTCTTGATAATCTAACCACAACTATTTTAATCGTATCCTTATTACGTAAATTAATCCCTGATAGAAAAGAGAGATTCTTAATGGTTTGTATTGTCGTAGTTGCTGCTAATGCAGGGGGTGCTTGGACGCCAATTGGAGATGTCACAACTACAATGCTCTGGATTAATGGCCAGCTTTCTAGCTTTTCTGTAATAAAAGCTTTAATTATTCCATCAATCATCTCGCTGCTCATTCCTCTTATTTGGTATTCTTTAAGATTAAAAGGAAAATTCACTTCTGCTGATTTGCAAAAAGTAGAACCTGCTGAACCTGGAGCTAAGGTTGTCTTTTCTTTAGGAATAGGAGGATTGATTTTTGTTCCTATTTTTAAAGGGCTAACAGGGCTTCCTCCTTTCATGGGAGTAATTTTAGCTCTAGCTCTTTTATGGATTGTTACAGACCTAATGCACTATCCGCATGAGGAAAGAAAGCATTTAAGGGTCCCTCATGTGCTGACTCGAGTAGATACTTCAGGAGTATTGTTTTTTTTAGGAATTTTACTCTCTGTAGCAGCGTTGCAGTCTGCTGGAATACTAAAAATTGCGGCAGAGTGGTTAAATAAAACAATTGATAACCCTACCTGGATTGCTACTTTACTGGGTATTTTTTCTGCAATCATAGATAACGTTCCTTTAGTTGCAGCTACAATGGGCATGTACCCATTAGAAGTATTTCCAATGGATTCTTCTTTTTGGCACATGATTGCTTATGCAGCTGGAACAGGGGGAAGTATTTTAATCATTGGCTCATCAGCAGGTGTTGCGATTATGGGTATCGAAAAGATTGATTTTCTCTCTTATGCTAAAAAAATGAGCCTTCCTGTAGGTATTGGCTATCTGACAGGCATGCTGAGCTATTTAATTCTCAGACCTTTTTTGACTTAAATTCGATAATGTTTATATTTTTTTCCTCTATGAAAAAGCGGATAAAAGAGAGAAAAGGGTTTGCGAAAAAAGAGGTATATTATGTATGTTGTTTACTTCCTTAGCGTGAAAGAGAAGAAGCGCAAAAGGAATAGGATCA
>JAUPVT010000023.1 GCA_030916885.1 Chlamydiota bacterium | reverse complement strand
TTGGAGGTATTAGAGGAACTGCTCATAGAAGAAGACAAGCTGCTTGGGATGATTCTTGGACTCTAAAACTTTTGTCAAGAATATTCGATGTTAAACTGTAAAGTAAATTTAATCAAAAGACTCTGGGATGGTATATATTTTGGAGAAGAGTTAAACCCAGACATCTTGGATCTACAAAATACTAAAGTAATTCTTTCATAAGGAATTCCATGATTTTGCAAAGATTTAAATAGATGATCTAAATTAGAAGTTACACAGATGAATAAATTCTAAAAACACATTAATTTATTTAGCATGAAACCACCTAATAACAAAGAAGAAGATTACGTAGATCTTTTAATCGCAACGCAAAATGCCTATAGCTCTACAGAAGAGGCACAAGTGCATCTAACAAAAGGGTTTCACATGATGCCATTTTAAAAATGCACCATAGACTAGAACCCTCATTAGAACCTTTATGGTTTATTGATAAAAATCAAGGAAGCTTGATCATTGATGATTCGACTCTAGATAAACCATATGCAAGAGTAAAACAGGTTTAGTTCAATGCTCCAGGGAAGCGTTATAGAGCAGTAAAAGGAATCAACATTCAAAGTCTTATGAGGACAGACTTATTCCAATGAATTATCATATTTACGATAAGGCAAAAACAGGTTTAACCAAGAATAATCATTTTCGTGAAAAACTGAAGAAAGGAGATTTTCTCCTGAAGATGTATTATTCCTGGTATGCTAGTTTAGAAAATTTGAAACAAGTAAGAAATCTAGAATGGTTATGGAAGACAAGATTAACCCCAGCTCATTTAATCAATTCAGAAAACAGACCTATAATAAAGTTGAAATAAAAGAAAGAGGATCTTTAATTTCTTTAAAAGATTAAGGATGAATTAAAGTATATTAAGATAGTTTCTAAAAAAAGAAATTAATTATTTCTTTTCAAGAAAACCTCTGAGCAAAAAAGAACATTCTGTACAGTTTGGATGAAGATATCCAATAAAGATTTAATAAGGACGGGTTCCTATGAAAAACCAAATTGTGATCTATGCAGATAAAGGAGTGGATGGAGTTTCCTTGAAGCATTTGGTTTATAGCTTAAAGCAAGAGCTTAATCCTGAGATGAAAATAAAAAGGCTCGATGCGCGCTCTGTTATAGAGGAAAATTGGGAGAAAGATACGCAGCTATTTATTATCCCTGGTGGTAGGGATGTCTTTTATCAAAGCGCCTTAGCTGGAAAAGGAACCGATAAAATTCGCTCTTATGTAAAAGAAAAAGGCAATTATTTGGGAATTTGCGCAGGAGCCTATTTTGCATCTGCAAGAATTGAATTTGAAAAAGGAACAAATTTGGAAGTTTTGGATGAGCGCTCTTTGTGTTTTTTTTCTGGGATTGCTAAGGGCCCAGCTTATGGAGTAGGGAAATATACATATAATTCTTCTAAAGGAGCTTGTAGTGCTCTGATTAATTGGCTAAATCGTCCTTTACATGTGTATTTTAATGGGGGTTGTTTTTTTAGCCCTTCTAGACCCTCAGAAGCAAAGGTATTATCTTGTTATCTTGATTTACCACAACCCTACCCTGCAATTGTAGAAATTGAGCATGGAGAAGGAAAAGTATTATTAAGTGGTGTTCATTTTGAATACTTACCAGACTTACTGGATCGAAAAGATCCCTATTTATCTATGATTTATTCTGATTTGGAAAAAGCTAATTCTTTTCGAAGAGAAATGCTTTGTGATCTGCTAAAAAGGGTAGGGTGCCTTTTGAAAGCATCGATTTAAAAAAAAAAGATGACAAATGAATAAAAAGTTTCTAAGATGATATTAATGGGACGTGCTGTCTTGAAACCGACATGCATGGAGTATTAAGGAGGAACAAATGAAGTTTTTAAATACTCTCGCTTTTATTTTAATTGTGATTGGAGCTTTAAACTGGGGCTTAATAGGCTTTTTTCAGTTTGACTTTGTCGCTTGGTTATTCGGAAGTCAAATGGCTGGCTTAAGTCGCTTAGTTTATGCACTAGTAGGTCTAGCTGGTCTTTGGAGTTTGCGTTGGATTCCGCATTGGAGACATATGTGTTGCTGCTGCTCAAAAGATAAGGGTGGTAGTTGCAAAATGTAGTTTACATGAGGCGTAAGGATAGTTTGTTTAAGAATTCTTACGCTTTTTTATCTTTGTATTTATGACAACAATTATTTGGTTTCAGCGTGATCTGCGGATTCAAGATAATCCTGCTTTAAAATATGCTTCTGAAATACAGCTTCCTATTTTACCCATATATATATTTGATCCAGAAGAGGATAAAAACTGGTTAACGGGCTCAAGCTCTCGTTGGTGGCTGCATTATTCTCTGCAATCTTTGCAAAAAAAATTAAGAGAGCTAAGTCTTGACTTATTTTTTTTCCAAGGCCCAACTTTGCATGTACTACAAGAGATTATAGATAAAACAGATGCAAAGCATATGACTTGGAATTATTGTTATGAGCCAAGATCGCTAATACGAGAAAAAAAACTGATTAAGCTCGCTTCTGCAAAAAATTGTATAGCAAAAGGATTTCATGCAAATTTACTATTTGTACCTGGACAAATTACTACTAAACAGAATAAACCCTACCAAGTATTTACTCCTTTTTGGCGATGTTGCTTAAAACAAGAAGTGGGTAAGCCAGAAGGTGAAATTACAAAAAAGCTACAAGTAGCATCGTGTTCTAAACATGTATCTTTACGTGCATTAGATTTACTATCGCATATTCCTTGGGCTAAAGACTTTTCTTTTCTTTGGCATCCGGGAGAAGATAGCGCTTTAAAAAAGTGGAAGCATTTTTTAAGAGGTAAGACACATCAATATGCTCATGATCGTGACTTTCCTGCGGAAAGGGGAACATCGATGCTTTCTCCCCATTTGCATTTTGGTGAGATCTCTGTAAAAAGAATCTTCGAAGATTTGCTAAAGAATACCCATTCAGAGGTTTTTTTAAGAGAAATAGGATGGCGAGAATTTGCTTATCATCTCCTAATTGCTTTTCCTTATACTCCTTCAAAGCCCCTAAGAGTAGAATTCATTCATTTTCCTTGGAAAAGAAATGCAAAGTGGCTCAAAGCTTGGCAAAAAGGAATGACAGGAATTCCTATTGTCGATGCGGGCATGCGACAACTATGGCAGCTAGGATGGATGCATAATCGAGTTCGTATGATTGTAGCTTCTTTTTTGGTCAAAGATTTAAATATTCCTTGGCAAGAAGGAGCAAAATGGTTTTGGGATACCCTAGTAGATGCAGATCTTGCAAATAATACCTTAGGTTGGCAATGGTGTGCAGGATGCGGTGCTGATGCAGCCCCTTATTTTCGCATATTTAATCCATTTATCCAAGGTAAAAAATTTGATCCAAAAGCGGAATACATACGTCAATTTGTTCCTGAATTAAAAAAGCTACCTAATTCATGCATTCACACTCCACATTTAACTCCTACGTCTATATTAGAAGGAGCAGGTGTTTATTTAGGAAAAAACTATCCCTATCCCATAGTAGATCACGAGGTTGCACGTAAAAGAGCGCTACACATTTATCATAGATGGAATAAGCATGGATGTAAAAGTTAAGACATCAATAGCAGTACCTTGTGATTTTGCCTTTGCTTGGATATTGCGCCCTGGAGCATTAAAAAGGCTATTACCACCTTGGATAAAAACCGACTTTTTATTCGATTCCTCCATAGACTGTAATAAAAAGCAGATAGGATTAAAGGTTTATTTGGGACCTTTTTTCTTTAGATGGATTTTAGAATATAAAAATTTTAAGCTCAATCAAGAGTTTACCGATAAACAAATAAAAGGCCCTTTCAAAAGCTATTTACATACTCATCACTTTACTCCTATTGATTCTCAATCCTGCATTTTAAGCAATGAGATAGAATTTAACTCTGTTTCTTTTTTAGAAAGTTTTATAGCTAAGCGATTTACACGACTTTTAAAATGGCGTCAAAAAATTATGAAAGAGGATCTTGAGTTAATTTGCAAATATTCAATTGCTCCGTTGAAGATTTTAGTGAGTGGAGCTAATGGATTTATCGGCTCTGAGCTTACAGATTTTTTACGATTAGTAGGTCATAGTGTTATGAGACTTGTGCGTTACAAGCAAGAAATAAGCTCTGATACCGTATATTGGGATCCTATAGAAGGGCAATTCTCCAAGCAGGATTTTGAAGGCTTTGATGCAGTTTTTCATTTAGCAGGAGCCCCTATTGCTCATAGATGGACAAAAACATATCGTAAAAAATTATTCACCAGTAGATGTCGTGATACTTGGTTGCTATCTCAAGTGTTATCTCGTTTATATTCCCCTCCTAAAACAGTCATTTCTGCTTCTGCCATTGGCTTCTACGGGGATTGCAAAGAAAAAGTTACTGAATGCTCTTCTGTAGGAGAAGGATTTCTTTCCTCACTCTGTCACCAGTGGGAGATGGCCTTAGAAGCAATCGAACAACGTGGCAGTCGTGTTGTATATGCTAGATTTGGTATTGTATTAGGAGCTAAAGGTGGTATGCTTCGTCAGATTTTACCACTCTATCGCTTAGGTTTAGGCGGAAGGATTGGGTCTGGTAACCAGTATTTAAGTTGGATTGCAGTTAACGATGCAATTAGCGCTTTGTATCATCTTTTAATGACGGAATCTTTAAATAAGGCTGTTAATCTAGCAGCCCCTCATCCTGTAAAACAAAAGGAGTTTTGCTCTATTTTATCAACTAAGTTAGATAGACCCCATTTCTTGCATCTCCCTTCCAAGCTTGTTTCTTTAGCTTTAGGAGACATGGGGAAAGAGATGTTATTAGCTAGTACTCAGGTTTATCCACAAAAGCTTCTGGAATCGGGGTACTCTTTTCGTTGCCGATCTTTACAAGAAGCATTGAATGAGATCATATAAAGCATCTATTAAGAAATTAAAAAAATTTAAAAAAAATCTATCCTTTTTTCTATTGAAAATCAGTGACCAATTTGTAAAGATAGGTTTTCAAACGTCTTTTAGGAGATAATATGATACTGCACTTAGGACTAATCTGTACTTTACTTACAAGCTCCCTGGTTTACTCTAATCAAAGTCATGCAAATATTGCAATCGAGTGTGATGATGAAGATGATGATTATAGTAGTTTAGAAGAAGATTTAAGACTTCTAGAAGAAGAAGATAGATTACATAATTAATAATCTTTAAAAAATAGGTGATTTATAAAAGCCGTTATTTACAAAAATAACGGCTTTTTTATTATGTTATTTTGCAACGAGTTATTAATTAAATTAAATCATACATAGTTTGTTATTGATTAGTTATATTTTTGGATTTATTATGAAGATAAATAAAGAGGAAAAAATATGCATCCTTGGCGAGATATTTGGACTAAACCCAGAGCAACCATTCAAGCTCTTGTAGTTAAGGATCCAAGCTATGGATTTAAAAGGCTTTCTTGGATTTATGGAATTACCATAGCATTGAGCTTTTCCAAGTTATTCTCTTTAATCACTCTCTATCCTTTATGGGCTATATTACTTGGCTCTTTGTTATTGGGTATAGTATTTGGTTTAATATCTATTACCATCACCGCTTATATTTTACAGTGGTGTGGACGGCTTATAGGGGGAAACGGTTCTTTTAAAGAAGTTAGATGTGTTGTTGCCTGGTCGAATTTACCAGTATTAATCAACATATTGATATGGATCCTTTTAATTGGCGTATTTAAAGAACAAGCTTTCTACACAGATTTTCCTGCAGAAATCACATTGGCAAATAAAACAAGCCTATTTCTACTAGTTATGTTAGGGCAATGGATTGCAGCTATTTGGTCCTTTATTATTTTGATACAGGGTCTTAGGGAAATTCAAGGGTTTTCTATTTGGAAAGGATTATTAAATATCATCATTCCCATTATAGGAGTGGTAATTTTATCTATATTGATAAGCGGAGTGATCAGCTGGTTTATTACAAAGACTTAAAATATATTAGGAGATTAGATTATGATAAAACTATACTCAATCGTAAAAGCAGGAGGGCTTTGCTGTGTTTTGAGCTTAGCACTTACATCGTTTTCGCTTGATGCTAAAGAAGTGCGCGTAGATCCAGTTGTTAGCAAAGAAATAAGTAAGACTAAGAATCATTGGCAGGAGTTTCGTTCTGTCAACGGTGAATGTTGTATGAAATTTCCTAAATATCCAGACCATTTATCAGAAAAATTACGTCTTCCTGAAATAGGCTTTGATCTAAAATACGATGCTTACATCTCTGCTGTAGATCAAAAAACCACATTTTTATTATTAATTGCTCAATACCCAGATTTCGTAGATCAAACCCATGCAAATAAAAATTTAGAAGGGTTTGTAGAAGGTCTTCTTAAACACAACCCAGGTCTTACTCATGAGCTCTCTCTTGTAAACGGTCATACCGTACTAGATTTATTTATCTATAAAGAAGGGATATATTTTAAAGGAAGAGCCCTAATGGTAAAAAACAGCTTTTATCTAATGGCAATGGAATGTGAAGCGCAATATTATGATGAAGCAAGCTATAAAACTTTTATCGATTCTTTTGAATTAATGCGCTAAAATTTCCTGTAGAGTTTTAAAATGCAGCTTGGCTACTTCTTCTAATAAAGAGCTACTATACTTGACACAAAAGGCTTTTCCTATTCGAATAACTTCTTGAGATGCTCCTTTAGGCAGCTGGATTTTATAAAATAGGCGTAAATTATAAAGTCCTTGTAAAAAGGCATCTCGTGCTAAAATAGAGGAAGCCGCTACTACTAAATCACTTTCTGCTCGATGACGTTGTGTCAATTCTAAATCGAGCTTTTTTTGTTTTATAGCATCTAAAATAACCCTCTCATGAGCAAACTGGTCAATAATCACTTGTTTGCAATGCGTTTTTTGAACAAGCTCTGCAATAGCAGTTGCATGTCCCCATGCTAACAAGCGATTAAGATTTTGAAAACGAGCATAGAGCTGATTGTAGGTTTTAGGTTTGAGAATAACAAGAGCATGAGGGCAAATGGCTTTGATTTTAGAGGAAAGCGCAATCACTGCAGGATCGGAAAGTGTTTTACTATCACGTATTCCTAAAGCTAATAAGGCTTGGATTTTTTCCTTATCTGCATACACTGCTGCAATACATAAGGGACCAAAAAAATCCCCTTTGCCAGCTTCATCTACCCCAATTCTCTCTGAGGTATCAGTCGGTTCTGGATTTGAATAAGTAAATGCTTGTAGGATTTGAGGTTCAATATAAAATCTAATAAACCCATCCATTTCTTTTCCTTGTATCAGCAGTTTCCCAGATGTGTACAAAGTGCAACTAATTCCTTTTTTTTTTGCTGAAAAAAACGTATAAGCAGGTGTGGTCAAGGTAAATCCTTGATCGATGAGGTCTTCACGTAGCTGATCTTTCAGCTTAAGATCCATGGTTGTTACAAAGCAAGAACGCTTTTGAAATGTCATTTTAATCTAAAAATAATGAAATTATTATAATTTTACATTGATTTTGAAAAAAAACAAGGATAGATTTGCAATTAAAATGCTATGATGCTTCCTAAGATGGGAATATTGTCCGTGATTAGTGCTTGAAACTTTAAAGGAGGGATATGAGTGCAGAACTTAAAGGGGTAGGGGAGCTTTTTAAAGCTAAGCGTCAAGAATTGAATGTATCATTGAAAGAAGCAGAAAATGCAACTTCTATTCGCTCTAGCTATCTAGAAGCAATTGAAGAAGGCGAGATAGATCAATATATTTCTGGGGTATATGCTTTAGGATTTATGAAGCAATATGCACAATTTTTAGGCGTGGATATCGAGCATATGATTCGCCAAAATCCTCAAGTTTTTCATATGCCGGCAGAAAAGCATGAGTTTTCATATGGTATTGGAACTTTAGAAGTACGTGGTAGTATGGGTGGAGGAATTAAATGGTTACCTAATTTGTTGTGGGTTGCTGTTGCTACATTTGTATTGGTTATTGCATGGTATCTAGCAAAATTCTTAGGGGTTCTTTAAAAAACTAAAATTAAAGGGAGATAATTTATGGTAATGACTCACTTCGGGGATTATGAGTTGTTAAGACCTTTAGGACGAGGGGCCTTAGGACAAACCTATCTTGCAGAGCATCGTTTATTGCAAAAGCAGTACATTCTAAAAATTCTACCCGAAGAGCTCTCTTCTGATATCGATTTTATTGCCCGATTTGAAGCACACATTGCTCAACTAGCTCATTTAAACCATCCTCATATTGCAAAAATTTATAATGCATTACTTTTAGAAAAGCGCTATGGGATTATTATAGAAGCTATTTTGGATGAAGACCAACAGCCTAGCTTAAATCTATCGCAGTTTTTACAAAAATTCCCTGATTTGCCAGAAGAGACGATTCTCTGCTTTGCTCAACAAGTAAGTTCTGCTCTGGATTATGCACACACTCAAGAAAAGCCACTTGGTCACGGAACATTAAAACTCAGCAATATTCTGGTTCGTTATACTCTTAAAGGACCAGAGGCTATTGTAACAGATTTTGGTTTGTCACAGATCATTGGACCGTTAGCTGTTTTGAGTCGGATCTACCATGCAATGAGTTCTTTTTACAGTCTAGAAATAGGCTGTGAAACAAATGGCAAAAATTATGTGGCCGGACCTTGGGATGAAGCTTGTGCTAAAGAGGTTCATCGTTCTTTTATTGAACAATTTCCTTTTTTAGCCCCAGAGCAAAAAAGGAAATTTAATTGGACAAGTCAACCTAAAGCAGATGTATGGGCTTTTGGTGTATTATTATATTATCTTTTAATGCGTAAATTTCCTGAAGGTTTTTTTGAGCTTCCTTCTCAAAAAATCTCTGATCTTAAATGGCAATGGGATGCTTTGATTTGTAGTTGTTTACAAATAGAACCTGAAATGCGCTTAGGTCCTTTGCAAGAAAAAATGAGTGAACTGGTCAATATTTCTGCTCTTTCCTCTTGTGAAGCGCATTTAGAAAGACTACAAGCGGAAAAATATATTATGGGTACTAAGATTTCCTTTGCTACAGCCTGTTATGCCAAGCCCATCTTGAACCCACAAGAGTTAACAAGGCCATCCTTTGAACCAGATCCCGGAGCTATTTTTCAAGCAGAGATGATGGTTTCTCCTTATAAGCCAAAACCGCAAGAAGAAAAAGCTATTCAACCTATTTTAACCGATATGGTAATCATTCCCTCCGGTGCTTATTTAAGAGGAAGTAATCAAGGTGCGCGTGACGAGCATCCACGGCATTTAATTCACATGCATTCTTTTGCTTTAGATATCCATCCTGTAACAAATGAGCAATTTGTCCGTTTTCTAGAAGCGATGGGAGGAGAAAAAGATGGTCAAAACAATGATATCATCCGCTTACGCGAATCTAGAATTAAACGCAGCGGAGGAAAGCTTAGCGTTGAATCAGGTTATGATAAACATCCTGTAGTAGGCATTACATGGTATGGGGCTATAGCTTATGCTAAATGGATAGGAAAAAGACTTCCAACCGAAGCTGAATGGGAAATTGCCTCCTATGGAGGGAAAGAGGACTTCTTTTATCCAACAGGACAAGATGTAGACCGAACACAGGCTAATTTCTTCAGCTCTGACACTACAGCTATGTTTAGCTATTCCCCTAATGAATACGGACTATATGATATGGCCGGCAATGTTTACGAATGGTGTCAAGATTGGTATGATTATCAATATTATGATCTGTCCATTCAAGAGCCAAATCATCCTCAAGGACCACAGCAAGGAGTATATCGTGTGCTGCGTGGAGGCTGCTGGAAAAGTCTAAAAGAGGATCTGAGATGTTCTCATCGGCATCGAAATAATCCAGGAACCATGAATGGAACCTATGGATTTCGTTGTGCGGCTGATGTAGCAATTAATCCTTAAGTAAAATAGGAAGCTGTTCCTTGGGTAGGAAATATTAACATTTTTCTAAAAGGTAGACTAACCAGGAACTCTCAGAAGAAAACCCCTTTTAATTAACATGTAAATCCATAAAAATTAATTAAAGATTTATTGTATTAGTTATAGAAATAGCAATTAATTTCATTCTTGTAAGAAAATTAAACTTTAATATAGTGAGATTTCATCCAATGAAAAACCCATTGTCCAGGAGCTATGAGTAATTTGCAAACAAAAAAGATTATCCAAGAAGAATCGGATGAATAGCCTTCTTGATAAAGTTGTATTTCTTCTTGATTTCTTCTCATTTCATCTAGTTTTTTCTTGGATAATTCAATGATTTCTAATTCTTCTTTGGAGAGAGTAATCTCGGATTCTTTTTCCATGATTTCTTGTAAATCGTCCATTTTTTCTTTTAAATAAGCAAAATCCGTACTATTATAATGAATGTATTTACGATTATCTGTGCTTGAATAGAACTTTCCACCTTTGAAAAAAGGTTCTCTATGATGTGTATTGGTAGCAAGAATTCCTGAGTCAGAAGTTACTTGTAAGTAATTTTCTTGTAAAAACTCTAAATTTTTTTTAAGGTATAAATTTTTAAAACCTGCTTGTGTTAATAAATCATTTTTATGATAGCAAAAGTTAAGGTCAATTTGCGGCGGAGAAGGATGGTTGCTAAGAGCTTCTATTTGTTCTTCCCATGATTTAATTGTAGCCTGATCTAATTTAGGAGAGCAAAACGCAAAGCAATTAACACGAGATAGAAGAGAAAAGGGTCCGTTATTGTTTTCTTGATTAAACCTCTCTAAGCAAAGAATTGCAGCGCGTTGTGCATCCAAACCCCCAAGAGAATGACCAGTGATTTCTAAGGAGGGTTTTTCAGTTGTTTCACAATAAGCTTCTATTATTGCAGCTATTTGGTTTTTGCATTCATCAAAAACAGTTTTTCCGATCCCATTTAGGTCGAAAATGTCTCTAGAGAGGCTTTCCGCATCATCTGTTCCTCTAAAAACCAACTGAGCTGGAAAATTACCCTTTAATGGGGTAAACAAGTAGCAATTTAATCCATTTTCATTAATGTAATTGTTAAGCTGGTAGTATACAATATCTTGCTGTTTGGTAAAAATAGGAACAGGAATTATCATGTCTTTACAAATAGTACCAGGTTCTGCGTAAGCTACAACTCTAGCTAACTGCTCAGAAACAGCAAAAGAAAGAAGCTTTAAGTCCTCTTCTGTACATTTTTCTTCTTTTTCTAAATTCCGAGCTAACTTGCGTATATGATATTCATATTCTTCATTCGCTAAAACTCTATTGTTTAATGATATACCACTTTTTTCAAGCTCTTCCCATAATATTTTTTTTTCATTTGGTAACAAATGTTCTAAGGGATTACGGTAAAAACCGACTAATTTTTCCATGTCTTTAGAAGATAATTCACTAAGATCAGTAGACAGGCTTCGAGAGAGTTTTAAAGGGACCTCTCCAGTATTTACTCTATTTAACAAATCCTTTAAATCATTTGTAGTTACAGAGTGTCCCATTATTGCAAATATATGCCAAAGATCACTCTTCTTAATAGAATCGGGTAAAGAATCAATAGCCTTTTGGATTGTTTTTATCACTCTTTTACCAAACACATTAGATGCATATTCAATAAGTATTTTTTTCTCAATTAACTCTTGAGTAAGTAACTTTTTAAGTTGAGAGATTTTGCTTGTAGGAGGGGGTAGAAATTTCATTTTTAATGAAGAAAACAGATAGAGTAAACTTTCCCATATTAGAGAAGAGCACGGCTCTTGTATGATTATTCTTTTTGAAAGTTGAGGCTTTTTTGAAGAATAGGAAAGATCTTGTATCAGTTCTCTAATATGATCGAGAGAATTTATTATTTGGTTTTTTGAGCTAGATGAATGAAAAAACCAAGAAAACCTAGAAACTGAAAAAATGCTTTCCCACATGAAAAATTATTTCCTACAGTTAAAAAACCAGTATTAGATCAGTAATAATAAACTAAATTAAGAGACATGATAGATTAAACTAGATTTTTTTTATAGAACTTAAAGCATTGTTTTCTTTAGTCATAGGTTGATAGGTATTGACAAAAAACTATTAAAACAATACTTTTGTTTTATGAAAAATAGTTCTTGTTGTTGCTAAATTATCCAATCCTTATTTACCATCCTCATCTTAAAGCACTTTTATTGAAAAAATATGCAAAGTAAGAAATCTTTACTGTTTTTATTGGGGTCCATTTTCCTAGGGATAATTACAGGTCTTCTTGAACAAGAATTACTTCTAAAAGGTGCAGAAATCACAGCTGCTCTATTTATGAATTTTTTGAAAATGTTGAGCATTCCCATTATTTTCTTGTCGATTACTTCTACACTTTCTGGAATGAAAAGTCACTTAGAAATAAGCAATCTTGGTAAAAGAGTCTTTACCTATACACTACTTACAACAATTATCGCAGCAACTGTCGGTCTTCTACTTTTCTTTATCATACAGCCGAGTGCTGAAATAAGTATAACAGATGCGACTCAGATCGCTAAAGCACCTACAGATACTTATCTGTCTTTTTTATGGAAAATTGTACCTAGCAATATCGTGCAGGTTTTTCTAGAGAATAATGTAATTGGCACGGCTTTCATTGGATTTATTATGGGAATTGCAGCTACATATCTACCAGAAGATAATCGAATTTCTGTGCATCAGATTTTCTCTTCTTTTTTTAAACTTATTCTAAAAGTTACTGAAGGGATTGCCTATCTTATTCCTTTAGGAACATGGGCCTTTACATCTCTTATGTTTAAAGATCTTAGTAATGTCAATAGTTTTAAATATCTAGGGCTATACCTGCTAACAGTTATTAGCGCTAATCTTGTGCAAGGATTTGTAGTGTTGCCTTTATTGTTAAAATCCAAAAGGATTTCTCCTATAAAGCTAGCAAAAGCTTCTTTTGCAGCTTTAAGCCTTGCTTTTTTTTCTAAGTCTTCCAATGCAACTCTACCGCTTACCTTAAAATGCGCGGAAAAAGGAGCTGGAATCCATCCTAAAGTGGCTCATTTTTCTCTTCCTTTATGTACAATTATTAATATGAATGGGTGTGCTGCTTTTATCTTAATCACCGTTCTTTTCTGCTCTACTATTCACGGTCATGTCTTTAGTTTATTGGATTTAGGTATATGGGTTGTGTTATCAACGCTTGCTGCAATTGGAAATGCTGGAGTTCCTATGGGCTGCTTCTTTCTAACAAGTATGTTTTTAGTGGGAATGGATGTTTCTCTTAACACAATGGGGCTTATTTTACCTTTTTATGTCTTTATAGACATGTTAGAAACCAGCGTAAACGTATGGTCTGATTTAAGTGTAACAGCAATTGTGGATCAAGAATGCACTCATTTAGAAGCTTTACCTGTAAAAGAATAAGGATAACATGAAACTACTACTTTCTAAGCCTCGAGGATTTTGTGCAGGGGTTGTACGAGCCATTGAAACGGTAGAAAAGGCACTGAAGATGTGGGGTGTTCCTATCTATGTAAAGCATGAGATTGTTCACAATAAGCACGTAATTGAGAGTCTTGAAAAACAAGGTGCTATATTTATTGAGGATCTAGAGCTAGTGCCGTGTGGTTCTTATTTGATCTATTCTGCACATGGAGTTGCTCCCGAAGTGCGTGCACAGGCTAAAAAAAGAAATCTGATAGAAATCGATGCTACATGTGGCTTGGTTACAAAAGTACATTCAGCTGTAAAAAGATATGCACAAAAAGGCTATCAGATTATTTTAATTGGTCACCGCAATCATGTGGAAACCATAGGCACTTCAGGAGAAGCTCCTGAGGTAACAACTGTTGTCGAATCTCTAGCAGATGTAGAAGCCTTATGTTTTTCCAATGAACCTTTATTTTATACCACACAAACCACATTGAGCTTAGATGATGTAAAAGAAGTAACGCAGGCGTTAATTACTAAATATCCTCATATTGAAACCCTGCCTAGTTCTTCTATTTGCTATGCTACAACCAATCGTCAGATGGCGCTACGTAGTATTGTGGATTGCTCTGATCTTATTCTAGTGGTAGGGGACCCTAGAAGCTCTAATTCCAATAGATTGTGTGAAGTAGCGCATTTGCGCAATGTGCCCTCATATCTAATAAATATAGAGCATGAAATCGATCCTAAATGGCTACAAGCAGTCAAAGTACTAGGTTTAACAGCAGGTGCATCTACCCCTGAAGATGTTGTACAAAGATGCATAAAAAAGTTGCAAGAATATGGAGTCACAGAGATCGAAGATATTATCTATACAATAGAGGATGTATATTTTCATTTACCCCGTCAACTTACGCAATGTATCTAACTCTTATGGGTTATTTAAGGAGCTCATATATGTTTATTTGCCACATACTTGCTGAATCTGTAGGTTGTTATAAGAACTAGCAAAATAGTGTCAGCATTATTTTCTGGAGCTTTTTGGATAATACTCTCTAAAACCGCTAATTTGATTTCATCAAATCTACGAGATTCTATAAGTACTTGTGTAATATATAGATGGCCATTTT
The DNA here is from genome assembly GCA_030916885.1 of Chlamydiota bacterium. Lineage (GTDB taxonomy): Bacteria > Chlamydiota > Chlamydiia > Chlamydiales > Rhabdochlamydiaceae > Rhabdochlamydia. Next base: position 30,478 of record JAUPVT010000023.1, on the reverse strand, counting down.
TTAAACCATAATATAAGTTTTTGGTGCTTCTAAAAGTATATAAGAAGCTATTCACATCCTTTGGTTCAAGGTGTAAAAAAATCCTCTCAAAAAATACATCCTATTCTAAGACACAGAGTCAAGCATCTTGATCCATTCTCTCATTTATAGATGTTGTTAAATGTGGTGAAATGGGATTTGTTATCATATAGCTAAAGTATAGTTGTTAAAAACTCAGATACTCCATACCTTAAAAAAATAAAGGTAAATTATGCAAGAAGGTAGCGGATTAAAACAAACAATTGCTCAACTACATAAAAATACATTTAAGAGAGTCTTGGGTGTATTTGAGCTATTTGCCATAGGTTATGGAGATTTAGGCTCTTCGATTTATTATGCACTGGGAGTGACTTCTTTATTTGCACTCGGAGCGACCCCTATAGCTCTTGGATTAGCAGGGATTGTTTTTATATGTACAGCGCTTAGCTATGCCGAAATGACCTCTATTTTTCATGAGTCAGGAGGGTCAGCTAGCTATGCTAGACATGCATTTAACGACTTGGTTTCTTTTATTGCTGGTTGGGGTTTATTATTAGATTATATTGTAGCTATTGCGATTTCAGCTTTTGCAGTAGCTCCTTACCTGAGCTTTTTTTTCGTAGACCTTTCTGAGGTTTTTATCCAGATTTTATTTACAGCAGGTCTTATTACTGTTTTGTGTGTCATCAATATCTTAGGGGTAAGAGGATCAACTTTAATAGGTCTTATTTTATCAAGCCTTACTATTCTTGTTCAGTTAGCTATTATTGCTGTTGGTTTGGATACTATTTTAAATCTTTCTCGATTCACTGAGCAATTACAGATAGGTATTCCTTTGGTAGATTGGTCTGCTTCTTGGCCTAATTTTTGGAAAGGAACAGCTATGGCTATGGTTGCTTTTACAGGGATTGAATCTATTGCACAACTTGCTGCAGAAGCGGAAAGACCAGCTAAAACAGTGCCTCGTGCTATTTTACTTTCTATGATTGTATTAATCATAGTTTATGCAGGTATTTTACTAGTAACTTTTTCTGCTGTTTCTCCCAGAGAATTAGGAACAACATATCTTTCTAATCCCTTTGCTGCGATTGTAAATGCCCTGCCTTTTGGTCACTGGTTTTTTGCTCCTATTATAGCAGGACTTGCGGCAGCTGTTCTAATAGGAGCTGCAAATGCCAACTTATTAGGAGCTTCTCGTCTTTCTTTTAATTTAAGCCAGCATTATCAATTACCTCGCTTGTTTAATCGCATCCATCCTCAATTGCGCACACCGATTATTCCTCTGATTTTTTTTAGTGTTTTAGCTTGTATTGTTGTTTTGTCTAGCAGGGGAAAAATGGACTTTCTTGCTGATTTGTATAACTTTGGAGCGATGATTGCTTTTTTTTTCACCCATCTTTCTTTAATTGTTTTAAGAATTAAGAAGCCAGATATACAACGTTCTTTTCGAGTTCCTTTTAACCTGCACATTAAAGGCTATTCGATTCCCATTCCATCTATTATAGGAGCTTTATCTACTTTGGGGGTATGGTGTTTAATCGTATTTACAAAGCCTGAAGGAAGATATTTAGGGTCTGTCTGGATGGTGTTAGGGGTTGTGATGTATTTTTATTATCGGAAAAAACGCAAATTAAAACCTGCTGGCCACTTAGTAATTGAAGAAGTTTTTGTTCCTTCTTACAAGCCTTTAGAAATTAAGCAGATTTTAGTAGCTACAAGAGATGGAATTCAAACAGAAACTATTCAAGTAGCCTGCGATTTAGCTAAACTACACGGAGCTAGGATTACAGCACTGCAAGTTATTGAAATTGCCTCATCCCTTCCTTTAGACATGATGGTTCCTAGACGCTTGGTAATGGCTGAGGCTGTATTAAAAAGAGCAGAAGCTATTGCGCGAGACCGCAATATGGATATTGAATTGATGATTATTTCCTCTAGATCTATCCCAGATGCTATTTTAGAGGTAGCAAGAAAAGGAAAATACGACTTAATTGTAATTGGTGCTGGACAACCTTTTGATGAAGTGGGATTAGGAACTGTTATTGGAAAGGTATTGCGCCTAGCCCCTTGTCGTGTTTGGGTGTGCATGACAGAGTCATTAGTGCAAATGGCACGCGACGAAATGGCCTGAATGCTTTTCTTTCCAACTAGGTTTTTCTTGGTTGCAAATTTTTGTAGCATAAGGGCAACGAGCTGCAAAAGGACAGCCTGAAGAAGAAATAGGACCAAGAATGGGTTTTGCTTTTTGAAAAGAAGATCCCGGCATAGTAGCGAATAAAGCCTGGGTATAGGGATGTAAAGGATTTTGATAGAGATCTTCTGTAGGTGCAAGCTCTACAAAATTTCCTAGATACATAACAGCTACTCGATCAGAGATATGTCTTACCATATTGAGATTATGAGCAATAAATAGATAACTGATAGATAGCTCTTCCTGAAATCTTTTTAAGAGAGTGATGATTTGAGCTTGAGTCGATACGTCTAAAGCTGAAATAGGTTCGTCACAGACAATAAAAGCAGGGTTTAGTATCAAAGCTCGTGCAATAGCAATTCTTTGCCTTTGACCTCCTGAAAATTCATGAGGGAAGCGATTAAAAGAACTAGCATGTAATCCTACGCGAATAAATGCTTCATAAGCTAGTTGCCTGCTAACTTCTTTAGTATATTTACAATGAATCTGCAAAGGCTCCATAATAGCTTCAGCTGACGTCATTTTTGGATTTAAAGAAGCGTAAGGGTCTTGAAGGATAATTTGTGCTTTACGTCGAAAGTAAAAGAGTTGTTTTTTAGAAAATTTTAATAGATCTTGATTTTCAAAATATACCCCTCCAGAAGTGGGCTCTTCTAAACGCAATAAACATTTTCCTAAAGTGGATTTACCTGATCCGCTCTCCCCAATTAATCCAAGAGTTTCTTGAGGCAAAATAGAAAAAGAAAGATCAAAGAACGCTTGGGTATAACCTTTTTTTAACTGAAATCTCTTGGATAAAGCCTCAGCTTGTATAAGGCTCATGATTTTTTCCTCAGATCGTATTGAAAACAAGCGCATAATTGATCTTCCTTGATTTCTTTTAAGACAGGTGTTTGAGAAAGACAGATGCGCATGGATTGATCGCAGCGAGAACAAAAGCTGCATCCAGAGGATAAAGTGCTTAAATCAGGAGGAGAACCAGCAATGGGCTCAAAAGGAGTTAAGTGGGATTGGGGTAATATTTGCAGTAGTTTTTGCGTATAGGGATGCAAGGGGGAAGAAAAGAGTTTTTTTGTGCTGCTGCTTTCTATAACCTGTCCTGCATACATTACCATTACATGGTTACAAAATTGAGAAACTATAGATAAATCATGAGTAATCCACAAAATGCTCATCTCTCTTTTTATTTGTATTTTTTTAAGCAGTTCGAGAATTTGAGCTTGAATGGTTAGGTCTAAAGCGGTTGTTGGTTCATCAGCAATTAAAAGCTGAGGAGCACAGATCAATGCAATGGCTATAATCACTCTTTGGCGCATGCCTCCACTGAGCATATGAGGATAACCAGAGAAACATTCCTCGGGATTGGTAATACCCACTTCTTCTAACAGATTTAAAGATTGATCTTGAGCCTCTTGCATAGAGGCATAGGGAAAATGGTGCAGATATCCTTCCTTAAGTTGTTTACCGATGGGAATGGTAGGGTTTAATGAGGTCATAGGATCTTGAAAAATCATGGCAATACGCCTACCTCTGATCGTTTGCATTTTTTTTTCTATATAAGGAAGAAGGGGTTGATCTTGGTAGTAAATTTGTCCTTTAATAGCGATTTTTTCTGGAGGAAGTAAAGCGATAATTGCTTTTGCTAATGTTGTTTTTCCACAGCCTGATTCTCCTACAACAGCTAGAGTTTGGTTTTTAGCTAATGTAAAAGAGACATCACGAACTGCATGTATACACTTATCTTTATCGAAAAATTGGATGTTTAAATTTTTAACAGAAATCAAAGATTGTTTCATTACATATGTCTTGAGTTAAGAACTTCCCTTAAACCCTCTGCTAATAAGTTTAAGCTTAATAAGCTTAAGCTAATACAAGTAGCTGGGACAATTAAACGCCAAGGGTAATAACGAATGGAATATAAACTGTCATGAATCATCATTCCTAAACTGGCGGTAGGAGCTTGTACTCCTAATCCAAGAAAACTTAAGAAAGCCTCCACAAAAATAGCCCAAGGAACTGTGAGAGTTAAAGTCACTAGAATAGAGCCCACTGCATTAGGAATTAAATGTTTACGCATAATATGCCAGCGGGTAGCACCTAAAGCAAAAGCTGCTTGAACATATCCTTGTTGCTTAATTTGTAATATTTGGCTGCGTACAATACGAGCCATATTTACCCAACCTATTAAGGCCAAAGAGAGAATAATGGTGAAGATGCCCGAACCAATAACCGTAATTAGCAAAATGATAAATAATAAGTAGGGAATAGAATAAAAAATATCTAACATGCGCATCATACGCATCTCTATTTTTTTACCTAAAAATCCAGCGCACACTCCATAGAGTACACCTATTACTAAATCGATCGTAGAAGCAGAGATGCCTACAAAAAAAGAAATCCTTGCTCCCCACCAACATCTAGTGAATAGGTCTCTTCCAAGATCATCTGTTCCAAACCAATAATTGCGACAAGGGGGTTGATTTCTAAGAGGAAGATTAATCTCGTAGTATTTGTAAGGGGAAAGATAGGGCCCAATAATAGCCATGATCATGAGTAAAATTAAAAGAGATAGTCCTAATAAAGCAGATTTTTTTTTAACGAGTTGACTCCAAGCCAGGCGTAAAGGGGAAGTGCTCGGCATTTCTGCTTTTGCATCAAGCAGTTGAGCTCTTTCTAAGCAAGTTAAAGGGGTAAATAATTCTTCTGTATTCATCTATCTTTTAACCTGGGGTCTAAGAATATATAGATTGTGTCAATGAGCCAAACAGCTAACAACAGAATACAGCTATAAAAAATGGTTAACCCCATAATCATCGAATAGTCGCGATTAATAATACTTTGCACAAAAGAGTGTCCTAAACCAGGAATAGCAAAAATTCTCTCAATGGCAAAACTTCCAATAAAAATATTTGCTGAAAGAGGCGCTAAATAAGAAAGAACAGGGAAAATGGCATTACGCAACGCATGTTTATATATGATCTGCATTTGACTTAAACCTTTTGCTCGAGCCGTCAAGATATAATCTTGTTGCATGGCCTCAATTAAATTGACTCGGGTAAGCCTCGCTATGAAAGCTGTTGGCAAAGCAGCAAGAGATAGAGTCGGCATAATACTTTGCGCGAAACTGCCCCAACGAGCTACTGGCAACAAATCAAGCTTCATAGCAAAAACGAACTGTAAGAGAGTTGCCAAAATAAAACTAGGCAAAGACATACAAAAAGTAGTAAAGAGCATGCTTACACAATCTTGCCATTTAAGATGGTTTGCCGCAGAAAGCATACCTAATCCTACACCCGCTAAAATAGCGAGCGTCATGGCTTCTAAGCCTAGTACAAAAGATGTAGGAAACCCATTGATAATGACATCTTTTACCGCTCTTCCTTGATAGTAAAGAGAAGGGCCTAGATCAAATACACAGATATTTTTTAAATACTTTATATATTGTAACCATAAAGGTTGATCTAGACCATAGTGCACAGAAAGGGCTTTTGAAATTTCAGTATCTAACTTATCATCAGCAAAGGGACTACCCGGAATAGAATGCATTAAAAAAAACGTCACTGTAATTACAGCTAAAAGAGAACTTAATAAAGCAGATGTTTTTTTCAATAAGGGATAAATAATGAACGCTAGCATCCTTCTTACAGAGGTTTAATTCTAAGCTAGGATAACCAAATGGGTTTTTTAAGCAAAGACTCCTTTCTTTTTTAGGTAAATTTACTTTTTTGACCATACATCTTTTCCAAGCTCATATATCTTATCTATAGTCTTTTCTCCCATGTTGTGAACATATCCCATTACAATTGCTGCTTTGAAAAAAGGAAGAGGGGTGGCTGTTAATAAACTTATACACAATATAGAAGTGAAAAAAGCGGCAACTAACAGAGCTGTTTTGTGTACGGTACTATTGATTTTTAGCAGATGATTGTTAAAAGGGTCTGGAAATCCTCTTAAGACTACATCGTCTCTGATTACATGAGAACCAGCAGTAGCAGCTCCTAAAAGAGCTCCTGATAAAGGACATAAGCAGTAAAATGTTCTTGCTATTATAAAACCGACAATTGCTTGCTCTGATATGTATCTTCTAAAAGGTTTTTCTTGATTATTAGGTGTTTTCACAGTCATGTCAAAAGATGGCATAAAAACTCCTAATCTTTAATTATAATAAAAAAACAAACTAGTTAATATAAAAAGAGTTTATATTGAGAATTTAATTAAAAAAACAAAGCTCACCTTATTGTAACAAGGTGAGCTTTTAAGAAACAAGTAATTAAAGGTTTTTAAGTAATATTACTACCACCTAAGATGGTCCGTTAGATCTAAAGAAACGATTCCATAAATCAGCTATTTTTTGTATTGCGGCTGGATATTGCTGACTGATATCATTTTTAATATCTGTCAAAGACTGCTTAACGGTCTTATCACTAGTGCATGCTTCATAAACCCTTTTAGATATCGGCTCTGCCACTAAATAAGTAGCACTCATTAATAGACCAGCTCTAAGATAAGTTGAAGATCCTGGGAGAATAGTGTTAATCACTGTTTTTGCTAGGAAAAACGATCCTGAAACCAAAGCTGTTTTTACAGCTGTTCTATTTCCTTCGATAAAAGAGAATTTTGTAGAAAGTTGGGCAATTGCTTTGTCTGTTATATAGCGGCAACCTGCAGTTGCTAAGCCTAATGCTGCTGATTGAAAGAAGGGAAGGCGACAGACAGAGAACCCAAAGACTGTACTAAAGGCAGTTTGACCGATTAGATAATTTTTTACAGTTGTCTGCGCATTAAAAGATGTTATAAATGGCTTACTTAAAAATGATGGAATTGCCGAGGCTGTCATGTAATTTCTCCTTGGTTAAAGTATCTATTAAAGATCGACAGTTTTTATTACTCTTTTTTAAAAAAAAATTTTTAATAAAAAAAGCCGACCTATATTCTTAAAAAAGATCATCTTATAGTAAGGTAATCAAAGATTAAATACAGCGATTTTTCAAAAAAATCTCAATTAAATTTAGGGCTCTACTGTGTATGCAGAGCGGTTCCTAATGAAAAAGCTCCCGCTCCAATAACTATAGCAGCAGCAGCAATTTTAGCAGCTAAAGTAAGATTATAAGAATTTAACCCTAAAGAGAAACTGAAAACAGCAAAGGGAACAATTCTAATCGTTTGGTTAAAAGAAGATTGCGAGATATTTTCTGTCGCTAACTTAGAACCTTTCATCCAACTAAACACCCGATTACTTGCACTATTGACAGCATTTAAACCTTTATCTAAAGCTATGCTTCCCAATTTTATAGCTACTCCTAGCATAAATCCTGCAGGAATGCTTAAGCCCATTAGTAAACCTGTAGCTGTACCTAATACACCAGCCCCGATGAAAGGAACCGTTGGATGTTGATAAATAGAGATAAAAATATTTTTTATTTTATTGATACCTGTTTGAGGATAGGATTTGGTTGCAGTCCATTTTTCAAAAAAAAAGCTTTTAACCCTTATTGCTAGATTAGGTTGATTAGAAGTTATATGATTTTCAGCAATATTTCTAACTGACTCAATATGAGAATTTTGCCCGACTTCTATGAGTAAGGCTTCAAGTGATTGAATAGGAGCCCTTGGTTGAATCTTTATTCCATTTTCTGCTGTTACATCATCATATGATGGAGGTGGTAACTCTAATTGAGGAGCAGAAGGTGTGAGCCTATTTACTTGCATTAAAGTTGTCATAATTATTTCCTTTTTATATCTTTTATTATTCAAATCGATATTAATTATAAATTAAAATATAATTAAATGCAATTAATTTATAAACAGTGTTTGATATTAATCAAATCTTAATACAGCCTGATTTTAGTAAATAATTTATTTAATAATAAGAGCTGGTGGGAAATTCTGTCTTTATTGATAATTCTTGTTTTACTTAAGGCAATTATGAAATATCCTTCTCAGCTAAAAACATTAAAAAATAAAATCCATTTTACCAGCCTTGGATGTGCCCGAAATCTCGTGGATACCGAGGTTATGTTAGGGATGGTACTCAAGGCTGGTTATCAGCTTACAGATCAGCTTAATCAGGCGGATTTTCTAGTAGTTAATACTTGTGGGTTTTTAGTTTCTGCTAGACAAGAGTCTATCGATTCGGTAAATAACTTTTTTCAAGAAAAAAAAACAGAGGCAAAGGTTATTGTAGCTGGTTGTATGGTGCAAAAACATAAAGATCAGCTCAAAGAGCAGTTTCCTCAGATTCATTACTTTTTAGGCTCAGGGGATGTGGAAAAAATTTTAGAAGCTATTACAGCTAATAGTCCCGGAGAAACGGTATCTAATGCTCGTAGCTATTTGGAATGGGGCGAGATACCAAGACAGCTATCGACACCAAAGCATTATGCTTATTTGAAAATAGCAGAAGGCTGCGCCAAGCAATGCGCTTTTTGTATCATTCCTAAGATTAAAGGTCGCTTACGTAGTAAACCTATACCTCAAATTCTTAAAGAGTTTCGTTCTTTGATTTCTCAAGGGGTAAAGGAAGTGATTTTAATTGCTCAGGATCTAGGGGATTATGGAAAAGACCTAGTCGATAAACAAGGACTAGAGAATGTGATCTCTCTTCTTTTATCTGAAAAAGAATCCTTTTGGTTACGATTGTTATATCTTTATCCTGATGAGATTACAGATGGGTTAATTGCTTTAATGAAAGCTGATAAGAGGATCTGTCCTTATTTAGATATGCCGATTCAGCATATTAGTAATCGTATCTTAAAAGCTATGAAACGAAAAACCTCTAAGCAGCAGATTATTGAAATAATAGAGAAGCTGCGCGAAAACCTTCCAAATGTAGTCATCCGCACAAGCTTAATGGTGGGGTTCCCTTCAGAAACAGAAGAAGAAGTAGATGAGCTTATTGAATTTATACAAAAACATCCCATCGATCATATCGGGATTTTTAAATATTCCTGCGAAGAGCAATCTGCTTCTGCAAAGCTGCCAGATCATATATCAGAAGAAGTAAAACAGGTTCGTTTTGATAGAGTGGCAAAAGCGCAAAAGCAACTTATTACTCAAAGAAATCAAAGGTATATAGGGCAAAAAATACCTGTTATTATAGAAGGCGCTCATCCAGATTCGCCCTATCTTCTCTGTGGAAGATTTTCTGGGCAAACACCGGAAATTGATGGTGTGGTAATTATTAATGATGCTCGTAAAGTAAAAAACCTACCTGAGCTCTATGAGGTGGAAATAACAGATGTCGCTGATTATGATTTAATTGGAAAAGTCATTCGATCTTTAGAGAAAAAAACTTCACTTAATATGGTTGTGTGAAAAAAAGAGCTATCTTAAAACCCAGTCGAGAAAAATCTCTTTTAAATCGACATCCTTGGATTTTTTCTGGTGCTATTGCTTCTTTACCAGAGTTTGAACAAGGAGAGATTTTAGAGGTTTATAGCTCTTGTGGAAAATATTTAGCACAGGCGTATTTTCATAAAGATAATTCTCTTGCAGCAAGAGTATTAACCTTTGATTGCGATTTAGAGGGCGTTACGCTTAATAAGCATTTAGATCGGGCTATTGAATTACGGAAAAAGCTTTTTTGTCAAAAAGCTACTACTTGTTTTCGCTTGGTAAATGCGGAAGCAGATGAACTCCCGGGTCTTATCATTGATATCTATGATACCATAGCTGTTATGCAAATCAATACATGGGGCATGCAGCGTTTAAAAGAAAAAATCCTCTCTTTATTATTAAAAAAACTTCCTCATATTACAGGAGTCTTAGAGAAATCCGTTTCTTCAGCTCGCCTGCAAGAGGGTTTAGAAGAGAAAAAAGCCGTTTTATTTGGAACAGTTCCTCAAGAACTGATTGTAAAGGAAAACGGCTTATCTATGTATGTTACCCCTGAAGTGGGGCAAAAAACAGGTTTATTTTTAGACCAAAGAGAAATGCGCCAGCTGATTTTTCGTCATGCTAAAGGTAAAAGAGTATTAAATTGCTTTTCCTATACGGGAGGATTCTCTTTATTTGCTCTAGAGGCAGGTGCTAAGCATATAACTAGTATAGATGTGAGTAAAAGAGCTTGTGAGTTAGCTCGCAGAAACACTTTATTGAATAAATTTCCGATAGAGGCACATACCATTATTCAAACAGATGTATTTGAGTACTTACGGCAAAAGGATTTACCTTTTGATCTAGTGATTTTAGATCCTCCTGCTTTTGCAAAAAGAAGACAAGATGTGAATAATGCTTGCTATGGATATAAAGAAATCAATTACCTGAGTTTGGCTAAAATGCCTTATGATTCCTTATTACTGAGTAGTTCTTGTTCTTATTTCATCAATGAAACTTTATTTCGCCAGCTGCTTTTTCAAGCGGCAGCTGATGTAAAACGGTCTGTATCTATTCTTTCCAAACATATTCAAACACCAGATCATCCTATTTCTTTATTTCATCCAGAAGGAGACTATTTAAAGAGTTTTTTTCTCAGAGTTTGTTAAGTACGCCTTTTTGTAAAAATACTACTTTATTGTATGGTGCAAAAAGAAAAACTCTTTATCTATACAAGGAGTGTGTGTCTTATGAAATTCAAATGGATTACTATTAATAATATAGAATATGGTTCAGCAAAGATGCTACGTTGGGAAATGTTGCATAAGCCTCTTGGTTTAGCTCCAGAAACAGAGGAAATATCAGATGAAATAAGCAGTTTACACCTAGTTGCTTTAGATAGTAAAAAAGTAGTAGGTTCGGTTTCCTTTTCTCCAGAGAGTGAAATCATGGGACGCATGTATCAAATGGTCATGAGTGAAGAGTATCGAGGCAGAGGGTTTGGCCGCAGGTTACTTTGCACATTAGAAAAAGGGTTAGAGAAAAAAGGCATCTATTATGTGTATCTCTATGCATATAAAGAAGTAGAAGGTTTTTATCAGCAAATGGGCTACCAACCAGAAGGTTCCATCATTGAAAAAATTGGTATTCCACATCGACTTATGAAAAAGACATTACAGAAAAAAGAGGCAGAGTATGGCTCATAAGCAGCGTTTAAGTAGATATATGATCTTTATTGTGACAATAGCTTGTTTGGGAGGTTTATTATTTGGATATCATACAGCAATTATTTCAGGAGCTTTAATTTTTTTATCTCCGATTTTTAATCTATCTATTGCGGAACAAGGTGTATTGGTTAGCAGCATTTTGCTGGGAGCTCTTGTAGGGGCTTTCATGGGAGGGTATTTAGCTGATCGCTTAGGGCGTAAATGGACCATTATGTTGACAGCGGTTTTATTTATTTTAGGTTCTTGGATTACAGCAGAATCGCATTCTTATTTTATCTTATTATTTGGGCGCGTAGTTAGCGGGATAGCTGTTGGGGTTATTTCTGTAACAGCGCCCTTATATCTCGCTGAAATTGCACCCCCTAACCATCGAGGAGGAATTGTTTCTGCCTATCAATTGGCCATTACACTTGGAATTCTCGGAGCGTATTTCATTAATTACGTTTATGCAAAAAAAGCAGATTGGCAAGAAATGTTTATTATTGGCAGTCTTCCTGCTGCTATTCAACTTCTTGCTCTTTTTTTTATACCAGAATCTCCCGGGTGGCTTTTTAAAAATGGCAAGTCTCATCTTGCTATTATTGTTTTAGAGAGATTGCGTTTAGATCGAGACTGGAAGGGGCATATTGATGAAATGAAGCATTCAGCTAGTTCGAGAAATAAAAGAGGAGCTTGGAGGCTTTTATTTTCCTCTAAATTGCGCACCATTTTATTCGTAGGTCTTTTCATTAGCGCCTTTCAACAAATTACAGGGATTAATACAATTATTTACTATGCGCCTCGTATTTTTCAAGGAGCAGGGTATACATCTGCTATTAGTGCTACATTTGCTACCTTATCCATTGGTATTATTAATGTATTAGCAACACTTGTGTCTGTTTGGTTATTAGATCGCATAGGAAGAAGAAGGTTGCTTTTGATAGGAATTGCAGGAATGGTAATGAGTTTATTCTCTCTTGTCATTACTTCCTTTTTACGCTCTTCATTAATTGATGAAATGGCTGTCATTAGTTTAATGTGTTACGTTGCTTTTTTTGCTATCGGCTTAGGCCCCATCACCTGGGTATTACTCTCAGAGATTTATCCATTAAAAGTGCGTGGCAAAGCAATGGCTCTTGCTACATTTGTAAATTGGTTCTGTAATTATTTTGTTTCATTAACATTCCCTAATTTATTGATTTCTATTGGAATTGGGGGGGCTTTTCTTCTTTATGGCTTAATCAGTGTGATAGCTTTTTGGTTTGTCTTTAGGTATGTGCCTGAGACAAAGGGCAAAAGCTTAGAGGAAATTGAACAACTTCTGCAAAAATAATTTTTTTATAAGAATAAAAGGTTAAAACTTGCAGATTTTTCCATTTTAGATGTTAAAATCCTTTAAAAAAGCTGTTTTTTTATATATAGTTGTCTTTTTTTAAGATAAATTCTAATCTAGAGGTCCTTCTATGTCGCTTGCTAATATTGAAAAGCTATTAGGTAAAAAAGCTAAAAATTTGCTTGATCACACTTGTAAAATTCCTAAAGAACGCTTACATTTACCAGGCTCTGACTTTGTCGATCGCATTTTTTCCCAATCTGATCGCAATAATCGCGTATTAAATAGTTTAAATACAATGTTTCAAGCAGGACGTTTAGGGGGAACTGGCTATCTCTCGATTTTACCGGTAGATCAAGGAATAGAACATACGGCAGGGGCATCTTTTGCTGCAAATCCCGACTATTTTGATCCAGAAAATATTGTGAAATTAGCTATTGAAGGGGGGTGTAATGCTGTTGCTTCCACTTTAGGGGTGCTAGGTATGGTTGCACGTCGTTATGCGCACAAAATCCCGTTTATGCTAAAACTCAATCACAATGAACTCTTAAGTTACCCAAATAAATTTGAACAAACCATGTTTGCGAATGTGGAACAAGCATATGACATGGGTTGTGTTTCTGTAGGTGCAACAATTTATTTTGGTTCACCAGAATGTCGCACACAAATACAAGAGGTATCTCAAGCATTTGCACTAGCACATGATTTAGGTATGGCGACTGTCTTGTGGTGCTATTTACGTAATCCTGCTTTTAAAACAGCGAATAAAGACTTTCATGAAGCAGCTGATTTAACCAGTCAAGCAGATCATTTAGGTGCTACGATTGGAGCAGATATTGTAAAACAAAAATTACCTGTAACCAATGGTGGTTTTAAAGTGCTAAAGTTTGGTAAGCAAACCGAAAAAATGTACACAGAGCTATCTTCTGATCATATGATTGATCTATGCCGTTATCAAGTGGCAAATGGCTATATGGGCCGAGTAGGTTTAATCAATTCAGGCGGGCCTTCAGAAGGAGCAAATGATTTAAGTCAAGCTGTAGAAACCGCTGTTATTAATAAAAGAGCTGGTGGTATGGGCTTAATTTCTGGGCGTAAAGCCTTCCAAAGACCTTTTAAAGAAGGCGTTCAAATTCTTCATGGAATCCAAGATGTATATCTTTGTAAAGAAGTTACGATCGCGTAAGAATTTCCAATCAAATGTATATAACAAGGCTTGTATTAAGCCTTGTTTGTTACTCTCGATCTATCATTACAGAAAACAGAGCAGTAAGAGGACTTTTTTGCTATGGCTTAGAACCAATCTTGGGATAATGGCGTTTGGGTTTTTTGTCGAAAGGGTTTCCTTTTTTAGGAGAATCAACACCGCCACATGCAACCTCACAAGAGTATTCTTCTCTATTTGGTATGTCCTTGGTGGGTGTTGGAGCTATACTTTGCCTTCTTTCTGTGTTTTTAAGTTTAAAAAATAGAGAGATGGATTAACAACGATATCTATCAGTCCTCAACTTAGCTTAATGCTCTGCTGGCCCTATTCGTTTTTTTTACAGGTCCCTTTTAATCATTTATTTAATGAATGCACATGCGGTATAAACTTTAACGGATCACTTTTAATAGCTGCTCTAATGGCTTGTCATCCTGTTTAAATCTTTTGGTATTTTTATCTTTTACAAATGTGGTTCTCTGATCCCAAGGAAAAGGATGTTTAGCAGGAGGAATGGGAGTTTTTTGCAGAGATTTACATGGCGGCATCAGGATATTCAATGGATTTTTATTTTGTTGACAAATAAATAGCTCTACAATTTTAGTAGCTGCTTTCTTAAGGTTAATTTCTGGATTTTTTAAACTTCCTTGTAATGTAAGAGCTAAGACGTAATTCTTAAGAAGATTGGGTATTTGAAAGGCTTTATTTAAGGTAGAAGCAGGCAGGCCAATTTTCATTTTAAGCAAGTTATCTTTTACTTTTCCCCAAATAGATATTTCGTACAAATCTGCTAATAACACCTCTACTCTTTCTAGTGTAATTAGAGATTTATCTATGTGCATAATAATGGGTGTTACCCAAAGATTGAATGTAATAGATGCATCAAACTGGCGTATTTTTAGTAAATTAAACAAAGCAGAAGAAAAACTTTGTTTATGACAAAGTACCTTTCCCAGTTCTATCTCTAACGTAGGAACGATCCATTGTTTAGAATGAAATGGGTAAGAAAAAGAGAGGGTTTCTCCAGATGCAATCTTGATGGAAATAGGATTTTTAGGCTGTAAACTGGGAAAAAATTCTTGCAACGCATAAGCTCCAGCGTCTTTGTTTAGCTGACAATAGAGAGGTTTGTTTAATGTGATTGTTTCTTTTTGTAGTTGTCCTTCTAAAGAAAAAGAAGAATAGGGGGAGAGTATTTCAACTGATAGAGGTCCGCTTCTAGCAAGTAGTTTTGTATTTAGAGTAAGATTTAGACTAGGACCACATAACTTTTGCAAAGATATTTGAGGGAATACACCCTTGAGTAAATAGGTAGGTAGTTCTAAAGCTTTCACTTCTGCTTGTAGAGCCTCTGTTTTTTTTATCCAAGATATATCTGAAAAAAACGATCCTTGTTTTTTAGCAGAAATAGTAGCTTGGATTTGCGAAGAAATCAATTTTTCTGAGGTCTTTGTTTGGATCCGTAAGGAAGAGATGTGGGAAACCTCAGACAAAGAAGCTAAGAGCAGTTTTTCACTTGTCAGTTCAGTATGAAAATCTAGAGAAGATTTATTAAGTTCAGGAAAAAACCCCTTACCTTTTGTGTTTAAGGATAATTGATGAATTATACCATGAAATGTACTCGGTTCTACAAGAGTTAATACGGGTAATTTTATTAAAGATCTAATATAATCATAATTATCTTGTGTGAGAGTAAAAGATAAGGGAACAGAATTAGCTATTAATTGTTCTTTATTTATATCCCAATAAGCAGAACCTTGTGTTTTTATTAAGGGGCTTGATAGGTCAAAAGTATAAAGTTGTTCTTTTAAATCTAGTTTAAGATTAAATACATCCCCTATTAAAGATCTTATGGAGGAGTCTTTATTAAAGAGGTTCAAAGATTCAGTGGATAGATTTGTGCAAGTTGTTATAAGAGTTAAAGGTAAGGGGTATGTTTTTTTAGAAACAAGAAAACTGCCTTGCAGGTGAATAGAGCCTTTACTTTGATTTTGTAGGCTAGTAGCTTGCAGAATTAATTTGCCTAAATCTTGCTGTCTAGTCCATTTAAGATTAACATGATCGAATTGCACAGAGAGATAATCTAAGGAAATAAAGATAAAAGAGCCATTTGTTACTTGTAGAGTTTGAACAGAGTGAAAGATGTCAAAAGAAAAGCGCTTTAGTTTTTTATGACTTTGAAAAGGGATGGGGAAAATAGGCGATTTTTCCTGACAAACTAACTTAGGTTCTATCACTTCTAGGGTTTTAATTTTATGGAATAATAAAATGGAAATAAGCGAGCTATCTATGGTAATCTCAGGGCTGCTAAACCAAGGCTGATTTTGTTTATTTATTTCAAGTTGTAGGATTTTTTGTCTGCCAAACCAGCTTAAGTGAAGCTTAGTTAATTGGATTTTTTTTTCTAAAGAAGAAATAAGTAGCTGAGTTCCTAGTTTGGTAGATAAGAAAGTGGGTAAAAAAAGCAAAGAAAAACTAAGAACAAGAATGATACCGTAATACATTTTTCGCATAAGACTAGTTTTTTTCTATTGCATAGACTCTAATAGGTTCTTCTCTTCCAGGTAAGGTAATAGGACCTAGACTCTCAGCAGAAAACTCTTCTTTTATAGCTTGGTAGGTATCTTCACTGATTAAAATACTTCTGTTAGTGGATTTTGTCATTTGCTCTAGTCTAAAAGCAACATTTACGGTATCCCCAATGGCTGTATAATCCATCCGTTTTTCAGACCCTACATTACCTACAATAGCAAAGCCTGTATGGATGCCGATCCCTACTTGGATATTTGGCTGCTTCCATGTTGTATTGAGTTTTTCGAGTGCTTTTTGCATATCAATCGCTGTTGTAATAGCATTTTTTTCCTGGATTTCATCGTCTAAAGGAGCTCCAAATTCTACCATTAAGCCGTCACCAATAAATTTATCCAGAGTGCCTTTATGTTCAAAAATAATATCTAACATAACTTTAAAGTACTCATTGAGCAAAGCGACAACCTGCTCAGGTGGTAGACTCTCTGATAGATGAGTGAATTGACGAATATCAGAGAAAAGTACAGTGATTTTCCTTCTTTCTCCTTCTAGCTTAGTTGGTTTGGTAGAGGATAAAATCTTTTGCAGGACATGGTCTGAGACATATCTAGAAAAATTTAGCTTCAAGCGCTCTCTTTCTCGCAAGCCTTTTGTCATTTGATTGATCGCATCACCAAGCTCTTCAAACTCATCATGTGTTTCTAAGCATGCTTTGCAATCAAGATTGCCTTTTTCAATTTGTTTAACACATCCAATAAGATTATCTAAAGCTAAAGTAACTCGTTTTGCAAAAAATGTTGCTATGATAAGAGCTAGAATAACAGATAGCATAAAACTAATGCATATATAGGGGATAAAACGCATCAGGTTCTTGAAAAGAAACTGGGTAGGAATATTTGCTCCTATAGATGCGATATAATTGCCTTCCCCGTCAATTATAGGAGCAAAAGCCGTGATCCAGCTATCCTCATCTTCTCGGATAATCGTTTTTTTTTCATGGTGTTTAGAAAAATGAAATAAAGAGCTTTTATGTTCTGTATGAAAAGGTTGTTTAATAACAGCTTGAAATTTAGAATTCTCCTCTGCATCAGCCAAAAAAAAGGCGGAATGAGGATCTTTAGGATTAGCTGTGACTAGATAGAGATACTTAATATAGACAATATTTCCTCGATTATTATCTCGAACCCTCCTTAATTGCAAACGAAAATGATCATAGGCAGGATTGTTTTGAGTAGGGTTTGCAATAAGGGCTTTGATTTGATTTATATCTAGCAATGCAGCAGTAGTGGTGGCAACCGTTAGAGCTTTATTTTGCTCTCTGGAAAATGTGCTGTATTCAAGTTCTATCAAAAGAATACCAAAGCCAAAAATTAAACAGGCTACAGAAGTGATTACAAAGGCAAAATAAAGCTTTGTGCGATAATTCATAGTATTCCTTGATAAGGAGATCTTAAATGCAATGTAAGCGCTTATTGATTTTTTGACAATTCTTTGGTTTTAAAAATTAACAATTTTACAATGCTTAAAATTAATATAATTATTAATATTCGAAGTGTTATTCTATTAATTATATAAAATGTATTTTTTGAAATAAAAATGATATTCTCAAGAGAATTAGAAAAAGACATTACAGGTAATCAATTGATTGAATTTTTCTCATAAATATTGCTATGATTTCTACTCATATGCAACCTACATCAAGCTTTTTGACACAAAATGAAAAAGACATCCTAAAAGCTCGCTATCGACAGGAACGAGATAAGAAGTTCTGCGATAGGATCAAATCTATTTTATTATTAGATAATGGATGGTCATATGTACAAGTAGGATATGCCTTACTTCTAGATGAGGATATAATAAGACTTAAAAACAAGACCTATCTAAAAGGAGGCAAAGAGGCCTTACTTAATCTAAATTACACAGGAAAAGCCTGTAAGCTTAATCAAGAACAGCTAGTTGTAAACTTCATAAAAAAGCATTTTTGCGTTCAATACACAGTATCAGCAGTAGTATGCTTATTACATCACTTAAATTTTGAGTATAAAAAACCAAAGTTAGTTCCTGGAAAAGTAAATGTTGAAGACCAAGCACTTTTTTTGAAAAAACTCAAAACCTTAGAAATGGATCTTTGTGAATCAGATGAGATCATCTATATAGAGGGCGTTTATCCACAGTATAAGTCCAAGTCAGCAAAGGCGTTATTAAAAGCTAATAACCTTGAAGTAACTACCATTATTGTAGATTCTATAAAAGAGCAATGCATTGTAGAGATATGTGATAATGCAAGTTGCTATAGATCAAAACTAGTTTCTGAGTATTTCAATAACTCTAGAATAGAAATTAAGTTCTTACCTCCTTATTCTTCAAACCTTAATCTGGCTGAATACATTTGACAATTCATAAATCGTAAAGTTTGAAATAATCAATATGATAAAAAATTCTTAAGTTTTGAGATGGCAGCTCTCGGTTTTTTTAGAAAATATTTCAAACTATCAAGAGGAGTTAAAGGGTCTTCTCTCTAAAAAAAATATATTGTAAATCCGTAATTCTAAATCAATGAAGTATATTATGAATAGTTATATAAATTCTACAGATACATTAATGCATACTAACAATCTCATTCAAAAAAGAGAGATTTCTAGTACTGATTCTACTCTTAATCCAATTCAATCTATTATTATTCGTAAAAGAAAAAATTCTAGTTCTATTGCTTGTAATTTATCAAATAAATCTATCAAAATGGATCATGAAGGCTCAATGGAATATAGGATTTATAAATCTCAAATAGATCATTTATTTAATAACATATTTGCTACTTGTAAAGAAAGTATTGTTTTAGCTTCCCTTGCTTCTAAGAAAAATCTTGAAGTTCTAACTCCTTTATTTGTCGAAACATTATTAAGAGAAACTAAAGAAAAAGAGTTACGAAGTTATTTAGAACAAGATCCTTTTTTTGGTGAATATTGGAAAGACTTGCATGGGGAAAATTTTGAGTTTTCTTTACAATATCTTAAAAAAATTCGCATTTGCTTAGAAAGCTTTAGCTTTCCAATACCAAAAACAATAGAAGAAATGTTAGTGCTTATTAAAGCTAAGTTTGTAGCAGATTCATCTGTATAATCTTTTTTTTAATATAAACCCCTTACTATTTAATGTTTATATAATAACAATTAAGTTAAGGTTAATTATATTTTATTTTTTAATATAGTTGAGTTATTATTCTATTTAATGTTATAATTTAGACATAATAAGATAAAATAAGTAAAATAACATGACTATAACAGATTCTATTTATTCTTTTCATGCAGCAAAGTCTTCTGTTAGTAATACTGATGATTCTACAGAAAATAGATCTATGATTTGCTTGAATGGAAAGTCGTATCATCTTAAGATTTATTACAAAAAACCAAATTCAGATTGGGAAGAGATTACGCAGAACTATTTAAAGCTGTCTAGAAAAAGTGATTTTCAAAGCCTTCTTCAGCAAAAGATCAACGTTCCATGTGAAAAAATTGAAATAATAACCTCTATTTCTCCAGATGTAAATTCTCATTGTAAAATCCAAGAGGGTGGAATAATAAGAAAAATTCCGTTTATCTTAACAGGAGCTCAAAGCACTAAGATTTTTGCGATCCTTGGAAAGATAAAAAATCTGAAAAGTAGAGAACAGAGTAAGAAAAGTATATTGAATCTAGGTTATTCACTTTCTCAAAAAAACTTAGATAAGTTTTCTTCGATTAAAATGTCTTTAGAAGAAAGCAAAAAAGACAGGGTAAAAACCTACTTACAACAAGTTGTAACTTTTACCAATAAACCGGTAGGCTTTAAAAATGTATCGATGAATTGCGGATTTAATTCTTGCTTACAAATGATAGTAAATGAGCCAGCATTACTCAGCATTTATACTACAGTTGCTAGCTATTATGCTAAAAAAACAAAAACAGAAGACCAAATGTGCGGGTATCGGATGCTTTCTATTTTAAATGCTTATAATCAAGCAAAGGAAGAGCAAAAACCTATTTCAAAAGAAGTGTCTAACAACTTACGTCTTGCGATGCATTATTTAAGACCTAAAGAAATCAGACAAGAAGCTTCTAGCCAAGAAGACGCTCATGAGATTTTAGCAATTCTTTTTGCAAAGTATGATCATATTATTGAGGAGAAACATTCAGAAAATGCCTCTTCAATAAATTATAGCTTCGAACATATAACACATTATCAACCTAAGCAAGCGCTTAAAGAAACACCCCATAAAGATTGTTCAGCTTTACATCCAGATAATACATATAGAAAAAAAAGAACTAATTACGGAATTAAAATTAACCTTGATGAGAAACAAAAGCATTTTAAATTAAGCTCACTTCTAGAAAAATATTTTTGTGATGAAGAGATAGGTATAGGTTCAGAAACACGTCGATATCTGGTAAACAACATTTACACTGAGGTATCTCCGATTAAAGAAGAAATAAAACTTAACTCACTACCTGAGGATTTATTCATTCATTTTTCACGATTTAAGAAGGATCAGACTAAGCTTACTGCACCTATTGAGATCCCTGAAAAGTTAGATGCTAGATTGCTTACTGTTGTTCAAGGCTCTTCTTCCGGATCTTATGAGCTAAGCTCCTTTATTGTGCATGGGGGAAGAAATCTAAATTATGGCCATTATATTGCATATCGGAAAGTCCAAGATCAATGGATGAAATGTAATGACGCAAGCGTTTCTTATATTACCAAAGAAGAGATGTTAAAAGCTGCAAAAGATAGCTATATTTGCTTTTATAGATTGAGCCTAGCTTCTACCGATAAATATTTGAAAAATAATTCCTGCGATATGTAACCCTTATCGCCAAATAATTTTCCAAGCAAGCCCTTGGCCAGTTCTGGAACCAGCACACGATCATCAACATTTCCAGCTGATAGCATGTAGGCGAGAATTTCTCCCACGTCATTGATGATCAAATGTAATTTAAACCCGTAAAACCATCCGGTGGATGTCTTACATACCCGATGTGAATTAATGCGGCAAGCATGGCACACGGTCAGTATTGTTGAATCGACGAATGAGAGCCCTGTACTTTTTCCAAGGCAGCCTTGAGAAAATATGAACAAGGGGAATAGGCAAGTTTTCATGAGGTTCACAAACCTGCTGTAACTCACCAAGTTCGGAAAATATGCTCGTAATAAAGAAACAAATCTTGTGTAATAATCTTTAAATGTTCTGTAGCCAGTTTTGTGAAATAAAATAACAATAGTCATCGCTTCGCTTAATGATAATTCAGGACGTCGATTTCTTTGCTTTTGATCACCTATCAACTGACCTTTCTGGTTTTCAATCAAAATTTTTCGCTATTCGGGTTCAAATTCCTTGCAAAAATCGTCAACATCACAAAAAATTGATACTAGAGTGTGGATATCGTGTTCGATCATTTTGACCTTCCATGGTTTGGGATTTTCGTTTTTTGCAAAACAAACTTTTAACCCTGCGAAGGTCTTTTTTCAATCTTAACTATCTCATCCTTAAATATTTTTCTGTTTCGGCCTTATCTAAAACTCGTGTTAGATAATCTGTTAAATACTTCTAGTGGGGTTTCAAAGTTAAGAGCGTTTCTAAATCTGTTATTGAGTAGAGTTTCTACCTCTTTAACATCTTTGGAAGAGGTATCTAAAAAGCTTTCTGTTTTAGGAAAATTATTGCCTAACTAGTCCGTTTGTGAGCTCGTTAAGACCTCTTTCCCAAGAATATTAGGGTATTGCAAAGTAGAAGTTTGTTTCTAACTCGAAACTAACTATTTGGTAATAGGCAAATTCTTTTCCATTGTCTGCTGTTAAGTATGTAAAAAGGCATTGATACAATTACGCCTTTATGTCCTGCTCCTATAATTGTATCTAGTTCCCAATCTCCTAAACGAGTTTTTTTTTACTTTTTGTTAGGCTGAAAATTTTTTCTAAGCAATGCTTTTTCTTGGGCTTACGGATGACGATATCCGCTCATCACCTGCCTATTCTTTTTTTTATTCATTCTATGCACTTCAAACTTGAAAAGACAGGTTATTCCACAGTTACCGATTTAGCAAGGTTACGAGGTTGGTCGATATCAGTTCCTTTCTCAATTGCAATAGAATAAGCAAAGAGTTGGGTAGCTACTGAGTATAGAATACAAGAAAGGGGATCTGGTGAGGAAGGAAGCCAGATCACCTGATTGGTAATCAAAGAAACATCTAAACAGCTTTTGGGAGCAAATGCTAAAATAGGTGCATTTCGAGCTTGAATTTCCATTAAATTACTCAACATTTTTTCTATCGTATGTTTATTGCCACATAAGGCAATGACAGCTAAAGAGGGGTCAACAAGGGCAATGGGTCCGTGTTTCATCTCTCCTGCTGGGTAGGCCTGTGCATTGATATAACTAATTTCTTTAAGCTTTAAAGCAGCTTCTAAGCTAGTCGGATACATATAACTACGTCCTAAAAAAAAGAAGTGCTGCAAATGTGCATATTGTTTAGCAAAAGAGGAGATGATCTCTTTTTGTTGTAAGATGACTTCTATTTGTCTAGGGATCGCTTCTATTTCATGAACCCAATACTGTCCTGTTTTTAGATCCATTTGTCGCAATCTTGCCATTTGCAAGCTAAATAAAAAAAGAACAATGAGTTGATTGGTAAAGGCTTTTGTCGAACAGACACTAATTTCTGTTCCTGCTTTTAAAAACAGCGTAGAGTCAGCTTCTCTTACTAAAGTGGAATGAGCTACATTACAAACTCCTAAAACCTTTGCACCCATTTTTTTCACTTCTCTAACAGCAGCTAGCGTGTCTAGGGTTTCTCCTGATTGGCTAATTGCAATGACTAATGTTTCTTTAGAGAGGATAGGACAACTATAGCGAAACTCTGAAGCAATATGAGCTTGAGCAGGAATTCTCGCTTTTTCTTGAAGAAAAGCGGCAGCGAGTAACCCTGCATGCCAAGAAGAGCCACAAGCGATAATTAAGATTTGGCGAACTCCTATTAATTCTTCTCGAGTAAAGAGAATTTCTTCAAAAAAAGCAGTTCCTTGCCCATGTAAAAGCCGGTTATGAAAAGCTTGTTGAATCACTTTAGGCTGCTCAAAGATCTCTTTGAGCATAAAATGAGGATAGCCATTTTTAGAAATGAGTGTTTTTTCTATTTCAAAGTGCTCTGTTGGCTTGTTAATTTGTGTATGTGTGTTATCAAATACTTGGATTTCTTGAGAAGAAATACAAGCTATTTCCTTGCTATGTAAGAACATTACCTCTAGGTCTGTTTCACAAAAAGCATTAGCATCTGAGGATATAAACACTTCCTCAGATGCAAAATTACAGCCAATAGCAATGGAGTTTTGATAGGCAGCTACAATGATTTGATCTGGATGATCTTTGTGAATGATAGCAAGTGCCCAAAAACCTTTAAGCAAAGAAATAGTTTCTTTTACTGCAGCGAGTAGATCATTTTGGTAAAAATGAGAGATAAGTTGCGCTATTACTTCTGTGTCTGTATCTGAGTAAAAGTGCCTACCTTTTTCTTGTAGCATAGAGCGAAGAGCAAAGTGATTTTCAATGATTCCATTATGAACAACAGCTAAGGATTGGGTTTGATCAAAATGAGGATGTGCATTTTCCTTTGTTGGTTTACCATGAGTAGCCCAACGAGTATGAGCAATAGCAAGATGTAGTTGATGATTTTGACAGCGCTCAATTACATGTTCTAAGGCACTCAACTTACCCACTGCTTTGTAGGTGATTAACATTCCTTTTTCTACTCCAGCTACTCCTGCAGAATCATATCCACGGTATTCGAGTTGCTTTAATCCCTTTAGACAGGTTTTTGCAGGATTGCGCGATCCAATATATGCAAATATACCACACATAGTTAGTCTCTTTTTGCTTTTAAACTTAAGGTTAGCAGATTAGAGTACTTTCTAAAAGCGGATTCGATATACTAATCATCAGTTAAAGGAGGTTTTCATGTCTTTTGTTCCTAAAAAAGTTTCTGAATCTGCTATTAATGATCAAACTTACAAGGTATTTCCCAATGATCTTAATTCTAATGATACTGTATTTGGTGGATTGGTTATGTCTATTTTAGACCGTGTTGCTTCAGTGGTCGCGGAAAGGCATAGTGAGCGTATTTGCGTAACAGCATCGGTTGATTCTATGCATTTTTTGGGGCCAGCTCGTAGAGGAGATATTTTGGTTTTTAAGGCAGCTATAAATCGCAGCTGGAAAACATCTATGGAGATTGGTGTAAAAGTATTAGCAGAGCAATATGCTACAGGACATAGCAAACATATTTTATCCGCCTATTTTACTTTTGTAGCACTAGATGATACTGGAAGTCCTATAGAGGTTCCTAAAGTAATTCCAGAAAGTGCTTTTGAAAAAAGACGTTATCAGGAAGCAGATGACCGTAGACAAAGGCGTAAAAAAGAAAAAAAAGAGCGAGAAAAAAAACGTCAAGAGATGAATTTTTAAATCTTGCGTGCAACAAGAGCCATAAAAAGAGGGAACTCTTTTCGTGAACGATTCTCCATGGCAGCCATTTTTCCTTGGCTTTTCTTGTTCGAGCACCATTCTTGAATGATATCAATCGTAAAGCCGCTTTCTTTTAGAAAAGCACTATAAATAGATAGTGGGTAATGAAATGACCAAGTTGTCTCTGACTCAGTTTTAAGACTAGGATGTGTTTGGATAGGAACTTTTAAAGGTGTCATGTAACAATCCAAGCGGCGATACTGTAGTTTTTTTTCTTGATCTACACCCCAACTCGATTGTCTAGGAATGCGAAAGCTAGGATGGTTTAGAACTAAAATGAGTGGAGCATTTTTTTTAAGATGTTCCCAGGCACTTTGAAGTAAGGGGGTAATAGAGGGCATATTTTGCAATGCGAGTATACAACATGCATGGCTGCATTGCATTTTTGGGATTTGTAATGCATCAGTAAAATCATGCACAAAAAACTGATGATTACTGGATGCTTTTTTTTGAGCTGATTGAATTAAAGAAAGGGAAGCATCAACCCCGATATATTTCATTTTTTTTGGTAAATGACGAGCTAGAACCCCTTGCCCGCAGGCAAGATCTAATAAAAATCCATCAGGATTTGGATATTTTTCTAGCAGAGCCAAAATTCCAGGGATAATGATTTCTCGATGATAGTAATGGCCTTCGGTGCTAACTAGCTTATCATACCAAGCAGAAGAAGACTCCCACGAAGTGTCTTGCTTATTCTTTTTCATGAGGTAAAAGATGTTTCCAATGAGGTTTTTGAAAAAAAAGTATTAATGAGGGAGCAAAACAACCAGATAATACACCCACAATTAAAAAACCCTCATAAAATAAAAAGCTGCCCGTTTCTATTTGAGAAGGGGGAACAAAACCAATTGCTATAGCAAAAACAGAACTTAGGATCCCTAATCCTGAAATGAACCAAATTCCTAATTTCCCACCAGGTACTAAGTAGGAGCGCTTGATATGAGGTTTAGTGTAGCGCAGTTTAATAGCAGAGGCAAATAGCAAGATGTACATGATCAAATATAACTGGGCTACGATTACAGTTAGGATCCAAAATGCACTGCTTACACTGGGCATACAGACAAATACAAGCGATAGAAAGGTAACAATAATAGCTTGTAAGATCAGTAGATTGACAGGAACTGCTTTTTGATTCACAGAGCGAAATATAGGGGGCAAATCCCCTGATTTAGCTGCAGCTAAGAGGCCTTTAGTCGGGCCTACGATCCAAGTACTCATAGATCCAAAAGCTCCGATAGCAACAAGAGCTGCAATAAAGGGTATAAGCCCACTTAAATTATACCTGTCAAAAAAATACACGAAAGCCTGCATTGAGCCTGCGACTAAACTTATTTCTTTTTGAGGAACAACACTTGCAATAGATAATACGCCTAAAACAGACATGCTTAAAATGATAACCACAGAAAGCAGGATCGCTCTTGGGTAATTTCTTTGTGGATTTTTTACATCTCTAGCATGAGCTGCAGACATCTCCATTCCACAGAAAGATAGAATGACTCCTGTAAAAAATACCATGCTGTCAATAGAGGGGACATTTGGAATTAAATGCTGCCAATCTAAAGCTATTTCTAAAAGGTTTCCTTGGAAGAACCAAAAGAGCCCAAGGCCAATAATGAAGATTCCAGGGATGAAAGATCCAAGGACTACGCTAACAGAGCTAATTAAGCTTGAGGCTTGCATCCCCATTAAATTTAACAACGTGGCTGACCAGAAGGAAATGAGAACCACAGCTAAGGTATACATGGTATTGCCAGCTAATGCTGGTTTAAAAAGGTAAGCCAATGTAGCTGCAATAAAGGAGAGAATAGTAGGATACCAGATTACATTTTCAATCCATTGAAGCCAGATGGCCAAAAATCCTGCTTTTATACCAAAAGCTTCTTTTACCCATACAAATACCCCTCCTGCTTGAGGCCAACCAGTAGCAAGTTCTGCTGATACAAGCGATAAAGGCAAAAAAAAGACAAGAGCTGCTAATAAAAGATAAAAAATAGATGCAAAACCATACTCTGCTGTAATAGGCCAGTTTTTCACGCTTCCAATAGCAGCTAAATTAATCATAGCTAAAGCAAAAACGCTAATACAGCGCTTCGGAGAATTTTTTTTTTTCATAATCAGATTTCTTATATTAAAAGGAATATATATTATCTGAAAAATAGAATAAAGTACAGTTATTAGGGGATTTTCTTTGATTAATCAAGATTCTTTAGATGCATTGAAACTTGCTCAATATACTTCTTATTTTAAGAAGCCGCTTTATCAGGGTTATGCATTCTCTCAGCTTCCTGACACCATTATAAATTTGCTAACTAAAGAGTCTAAAGGTGGCCTACCAAAATCTGCAATAGCGAATAGCTATGGAGACTACGATGGTGTGGTACTTTTTCTTATTGATGGTTTTGGCTGGGAATTTTTTGAAAAATTTTTACTTTCTTGTCCTTTTCTCATGCGAGCTGTAGAAGAGGGGATAGTTTCTAAAATCTCCTCTCAGTTTCCTTCTACAACAGCTGCACATGTAACTACAATACACACAGGTTTAAACGTAGGAGAATCAGGGATTTATGAATGGTTTTACTACGAGCCTATTATAGAAAAAATCATTACCCCCTTACTTTTTTCTTACGCAGGGGATAAATCTCCTGACCGATTAATCCCTAAATATGATCCTAAACAGATTTTTCCCTTTAAAACATTTTATCAAAAATTGCTTACTCACAACATTGCAAGCTATGTATTTCAAAGCGATAAGATTGCTCATTCCTCTTATTCTAAAGCTTTATGTGAAGTAGCAACGATGATTCCTTATACAACATTTCCTTCCGCTTTAGATTCATTGGTAGACTTATGCTGCAATCCTAAGCAAACTCCTTTTTATTGTTTTGTTTATCTTGCAGATATCGACTCAATGGGACATCGACATGGTATTACATCTGAATTTTTCTCTAACGCTATAATCGATTGCTGGAAACTCATTGAGAATAACTTTTGGAGACCTCTTCGCAAGTCAAAAAAACGAATTGCTACTTTATTTACAGCAGATCATGGAATGAGTCCTGTAGATCCTGGCAAAACGCTTTATTTGAATCAATTCGCTCCTTCTATTCTTCCAGCTCTGAAAAAAGATAACCAAGGCCGGATATTAGCTCCTGCTGGGTCTTGTAGAGATTTATTTTTACATGTTCAAGAGGAAAAACTGCTAGAAACCGCAAGGGTTTTAGAAAAAAAGTTAGCAGGCATAGCTGATGTTATTTTGACTAAAAAAATGATGATTGAAGGGTTTTTTGGTGTAGCTTCAGAAAGATTGCAACAAAGAATAGCAAATCTAGTCATTCTACCTTATTACAGAGAAGCTGTTTGGTGGTTTGAAAAAAACCGCTTTGAACAACATTTTTTTGCTGCTCATGGAGGGTTAACCCCTCAAGAAATAGAATCTATCTGCCTCTTTCTACCACATGTATAGAAAAAGCCTTGTTTCTATTAGAAAGAAGCAAGGCTTGAAGTCTTTAAAAGTTTAGAGTCGCTTTTTTAAACAAACCCAAATGGTTTTATTTCTTGTTTTATTAATTAACTCATGTTCGATATTTGTATTAACAACAGATCCAGATCTTTGTAAAACTACAATATCTTTAACATGCCATTCTTTTAAATCTCCTCTTTGCACAAATAAACAGGGACCGTTTTTAAGAATTACAATATTTTCGAGATAATCTATTGATAGTATGGTGTATGTGTTCTGATTTGAGCTCTTACAAATGAAGTTCGCTCGTACAGATTTATTAGTATTATTAAGGATATATTGAAGGCTTTCTCCGCGCATAGTATATTTTGAAAAAACGCTTGTCTTATCTATAGTAATAAGATCATCTTCTTGCCAATCTTTTATAAGATTAACATCGGCTGGCCGGATTTTCCATGTTGTTGTATAAGATTCTAGGTCTTTATTTTCTAATATGTGTTGTAGTTCTATTAACCCTTCAGCTTTATTAAAATAAAGAAAGTGACTTTTGGTGTTGTTTTCAGCTTGAAAGCTCGTTAAAAGATCCGATACATTGACCTCTTGGCTATTAATAATATATTCGTATTGCGGATAAATTAAGGAGTCTTCTTCTTTATAGCTATTTAATAACGATTGAATTTTTCCAACAACTCTGCCAGCAATTTCCTCTTCAGAGGATTCAAAATCAGCTGCAACAGCTATCCAATTATCTTTTTTCTCATTTATATGATTATTGGAAGGTTCACTTATTCCGTAATGATCTTCACTTATTCCGTAATGATCTATATTGTTCTTGGAAGCTTCTTCTGTAAAATTATAGAAAGACCGGTGGAGATTATCTAATTGATTTTTTAAAAAACCTTTCTCTTTTTTGGACAAAGAGGCTTTTCTTGTGTTATAGACCCTATTAATGACCATAAAATGGTGGGTTATCTGACTAAACTGAATACCTAGTTTTGTTTTACTATCTTCATCTAGCTTAGATAGATATTGTGAATAGATATTTAAATCCTTATGAAGTTGTATGAATTGATAATCTAAATTTTCCAGACTAACTTCTTCTAAGGTTTCATCTTGGGGGGTTATACTTTTATAATGAGGTATAATCCCGTGTAATAGTTTAGATTGCTGGATTATATGCATATTTTCCAAACAATTCCCAATGTGATAAAAATGAGTGTTTAATTCAGTTTGTGTATCTGCTACCCAATTAGAGTCTTCCTCATATATATAATCATTGGAAGTTTCGCTTATTTCGTGATCTGGAGTCATTTCATACTCTGAAGCTGTAGCAGCTGCTATTGCTGTTAAGCAAAAATTAATGGATAAGAGCAGTTGTATGTATTTTTTTTGCATAAAGTACCCATATTTCGATGATTAGGAAAATTGTTTCTCATATTTTGTTCTAAGCGAGTAATTTGACAACCTAGCAAATTGTTCTTTTGGCGCAAATAAAAAAGTTCTATTTTTTTATTTTTTTTATTTTAAATAGTTACTTTTTATAATAAAAACTACATTAATTTATACAATCTAGTTATTTGACAAATTAAAACTATAAATATATTATTAAATTAGCGGAGCTTAAGATAAAGACCCATATAAAAGCTTTCCGTAAACAATTTATAGTAAACATGTTTTAATATAAGGAAGGTGTCACATGTCAACTAATCAATTAGGTGGCCAATCCACTTCAAAAACCAAACAACTAGGAAATCCTAAGTTAAGTAAGCAATTAAATGGTCAAGATGCTCCTAATAAAAAGCTTGCAACACAAATTAATACTCCGACTATTGCTTCTATTGAAGCAGAAAAGCCTCAAACTGTTAGTTCTAAACAAGATTCGAATAATCGCTTTGAGTTTTATGTTGGTAAAGAGCGAATGACATTACGTAATGAAGATTTACAAAGAATTAGAGAACTACAAGATGCTAACGATCAACTACAACGTCAAGTTAACATGCAAAAACAAGAGCTATTCCAGGTAGCAGATAGTCTTAAACTCTCAGCTGAAATTGAACAATCTATGTGTATGATTGCTCGTAATGCTGGAGAAGTATTAAGTATTTACGCTGATAATGAATCACGTTTACGCCGTATCAGTGGATTAGAAGATAAGAATATTAACTTACAACAAGA
>JAUPVT010000022.1 GCA_030916885.1 Chlamydiota bacterium | reverse complement strand
TTTCATAGTCTTGCCAAGTAGGCGCGTATAGGATATTTTTTTTCTGTTCTAGGGAAATTTTTTTTCGCACGTAGGCATCATACCAGGTTTTATGTTGCATATAGAATTGATATCGGAAGTTACCTGTGATCACATAGGGTTTTATCAGTCTGTGACGATTGAAAAAATCAATCATTTGCTGTCCATATACTAAAAGCAAGTTTTCTTGGCACAACGCTTCTGCATAAGGCTTTATATTTCCTTTATCAGAGTTTCCATGAGGGCACCAAATGGTATGGATTTTTTTTTTAGAAAGCAGTTCCGAAAGAAAGAGAAGTTCATTGAGCATAATACGAGAAAAGCAGGAAAACACAAATCGATAATTTTTTATCAGAAAAAAAGGAAGCTCTAAACAATCAAGATAGAGAACATCTACAAAAGGGTAGACTTCTTGTACTTGTTTTAAGAGTAGTTTCTCTGTAACAATTAAAGGAATTTCTAAAATAGCGCATAAAGGAGCCAAATGATCCAGATGATGGACCTCTAGTCCATAAATGAGACCGGCAGAAGAAGGGTGCATGTTTTTTAGTTTTGTGTATTTTTCTCTTCAGTTGCAATAGCTGTTTTCTTTCTAGGGCTTTTCGGCTTTAAACAACGTTCTTGCTTAAGGCTGCTTTGATTATCAATGTTCTGTTGATTCATTTTTTTTGTCAATGCGCCTAGCTGATCATTTAAACTTAAGACCTCTGTTGTCTGTTCATCGTCAAGTGGCATAATCTGCTCTAGTTTTAAGTCTTTACTGTCGGGGTCTATGAGAGTTTCTAGTTTTTGGGTGGCAACTAATCTAAGCTCACGTGCTTGGTTTAAGCGCTCTAAGAGGGATTGGCGCTGTTGCATAATTTGTATATAATGCTCTTTATCCAGTATTTCTTGGTGTAGATTTGCCAGTAACTCTCGCATTAAGTACACCTCTTTTTGCAGGTTAATCTTAATTTCTTCGTGTAGCTGGTTCCAATTTTTGTGCGATGTCATATAATATAAGCTCCTTTATTCTACTAGATAATCGAAAGGCTAAAAATATACTAGATCAACTAATTTCTTAATTTATAGAATGGTTATCTTTTAAGAGTTTAGATGTTTAAAAATTGTTACTTATTTGAGTTATTGTGGATATAGAAGCTTTAAAAAAGTGGTTTTTAGAACAAAAAAGGGATTTTTCTTGGAGAGAGAATCCAACCCCTTATGTAGTTTGGATCTCAGAAGTCATGCTGCAGCAAACAAGAGCTAGCATTGTAGGAGGGTATTTTGAGCGCTGGATGGCTTTATTCCCCGATGTGAAAACTTTGGCGTTAGCTCCTCAGGAAGAGGTGATTAAAGCTTGGGAAGGATTAGGCTATTATAATCGAGCAAGAAATCTGCATTTGGCTGCAAAATATATACTCGAAAAACATGAAGGGATCATTCCGGATGGCAGGGAGGAATTAGAAAAAATTAAAGGGTTGGGGCCTTATACGATAGGTGCTCTTTTAAGTTTTGCCTTTCATCAAAGAGCTGCTGCTGTTGACGCGAATGTAACACGTGTGCTTGCGCGTTACTATCATGTAGAAGAGGATGTTACAAAGGCAAAAGCCAAGCAGTTTATACAACTTAAGACAGAAAATCTTTTACCAGAGATTGAGCCTTGGGTTTGTATGGAGGCTTTGATTGAATTGGGATCTCTAGTTTGTAGCAAAGTAGCTAAATGTATAAGGTGTCCTATAAAAAGAGGGTGCAAAGCAAGAGAATTAAAAAGACAGCATCTATTGCCTAAAAAACCTCCTAAAAAAAAGATTAAGCTTTTACATCGAAACGTGATTGTGCTTATGTATCAGGATAGTGTTTTATTAAGAAAAACGGGATCTGGTTTAATGGCTGATTTATATGAGTTCCCCTATTTTGAAAAAGAAAATCAGCAGGAAGAGACCCTGCTTACCTTTCTTTCAAGAGAAGCCATCTATAAACAGCATTTAAATGTAGTAAATCATACATTTACTCATTTCAAAGCAACTTTGTTTCCTTCTATTTGGCGAGCTTTAAGAAAAGAAATTTTTAACAATTATATATGGGTTTTAAAAAAAGATCTGGAAAAATTTCCTTTTTCAGCAGGACATAGAAAAATTATCCAACAGATAGAAGGAATGAGATGAAAATCGTTCATACAGAAAGTTCCATGGGATGGGGAGGGCAAGAAATGAGGATTCTAGCAGAAGCAGAAGGAATGCGTCAAAGAGGTCATGAGATAGTTTTAGCACTCTCTTCTGGTAGTGAATTGGCAAAGCACGCTAGGCAGAAAGGGTTTGTGGTTCATACGGCTTGTTTTAAGAAGAAATCTCTCTTTTCTACGGTAGGAAAATTGTTGTTATTGTTTAAAAAAGAGAGGGTTGACCTGATAAATACACATTCTTCTTTGGATGCATGGATAGCGGGAATTGCTGCCAAGTTATCCAAAAAACGGGTTATTCGAACGCGTCATCTATCTACGCCTATTCGAGGGGGTTTAAATGGGTTTATTCTTTATAATAAACTTGCTGATTTTGTGGTTTCTACTTCTTCTGTCGTATTGCCTTTACTGCAAGAAAAAGCACGCTTAAATCCTTCTCGCATGCAGTGCATTGCAACGGGGGTGAATCCAAAAATTGCTGATACTGTACAAGACATCACTATTTTTCGCAGGGCACTAGGTTTAAGCCCTACAGATATTTTAGTAGGGACGGCTTGCGTATTGCGTTCTTGGAAAGGGATTCCCGATTTATTAAAAGCAGCTGATTTACTAAGGAATCATCAGCGGATTAAATGGATTTTAATTGGTGGAGGGTATTTAGAAAGATATCTTGTAATGATTCGTGAGATGAAACTAAAAAATGTAATTTGCATGGGTCATTTAGAATCGCCTTATACAGCAATGAGCTCTTTAGATATTTTTATGCTTTTAAGTGTAGCTCATGAGGGGATCTCTCAAGCCACGTTGCAAGCAGCTTTTTTAAAACGCCCTTTGATTACAACTAGTGTAGGTGGGTTGCCAGAGGTGTGTATTCATGGAAGTACTGGTTTGAGAGTTCCTTCTTCTAGCCCAGAAGCAGTAGCTCAAGCTGTGCTAAAAATGGCAGAAGATCGCGTTTTAAGAGAACGTTTAGGAGAAAATGCAAAGATGTTAGTAGAACAAAAATATACGATTACTCATACTTTGGATCAAATGGAAACTGTATACCAAAAGCTTCTTTTAAGTTAAGGGTTACTCAAATTATGACAAAGCTTGAATCAGAAGACCCTTTGCCATTTGGCAGGGTTGCTCTTGCAAAAATCTTTTTTTTAGATCGCTCCACAAACCGATCTAAAATCGCTATATATGCCTGCTCTGGCATTTTTATGGCTATTTTGGCTATGTACCAGTTTGGAAGGCTTGAAGGGAAATCTCCATCTGTTTACAGGGAAGCAAATGCTATGTATGCTAAATGGCAAGATCCTCAGGTCTTCAATAAATTAGAAAAATTAGTCAGCTCGCATCCGGAATTACAGACCAAGTTTGGAGGTCTGATTGCACAGCGTCTTTTAAGTATAGGTGAGACAAAAAGAGCAACGGCTTATATGACAAAATCTTTAGAAAGAGCGCAAGGCTTAATTTCTCCCTATTATACCCGTTTTTCTGAAACAACTTTATTAATCGCCGATGATAAGCTAATGATTGCCTTAAAAGAAGCAAAACAGCTAAAGAGCGATTTAGAAAAGGATGCTTTTCTATGGGAACAAATGTATTCACAAAAACGATCTGGTGGATTATTATATGCTTATAACTTGATAAGAATTGCTGCCTTGGAAAGGGAATTAGGTTCAAAAGAAGGGGAAAAAGCAGCATGGGAAGAAATTTTATCCAATGCTGGTTGGTCTAATATGGAAGAGCCTGTTAAAACCTATGATCCAAACGCTTACGCTACTCTTGCACGCAATTTTCAATCGGGGTCTTTTTCTCTACTTGACTATATCAAGCAGAGAAAAAAAGAACTGGAATAGAGATCTTATTTAGAATGCTGAGCTTGTGTCTCTCTTGCCAGATGATAGAGATCCTTACCACCGTGAAGGCCTAATAGTAGGAAAATCAGTGGTGGTAAAAAGATAGCTAGGATTAAAACCACAATGGCTAATACAAATTGAGTGGTTCTTTCTTGTCTAAAGAGGAAATTGAGAATGACTTTTGAAAAGTAGCCAACCTTTCTAGAAAAGAGAACACCTAAAATTCCTCCTAGTGCAGAAGCCCCTACAGACCAAGCGTAAGAATACATAATTAGCGCAAATAAAAAAGCTAGCGCAAAAGCTAAACAGAAAAAAAATTCAAAACGGTGTTGTTTGGCAAATGTTTCAATTTCTTTTACAGAAACTCCTTCTTTTGATTTATTCTCATCCATACGACCTCATTAGTTAATAGTAACCTTATTAATTGCATTAAAATAGTAAATCGAATTTTTTAGCAACCTATTGCCCTCTTCTTGACTCTTTTATTTGATCTTTTTTTTATTTTCTCAATCCCCTACACTTTTGATCTTCCTAAGAATTAGAAGGTAATGTGCTGTGATTTTTCTTCTTTCTGCTAAATGTAGTATCCATTGCCTTTTTAACTACTGTATTATGGGGGTATGTGCTTGTGTTATTCTCTTATTAACTGGTTTGCTATTTTTTTCTTGTCCTCTGCCTGACATAAAAGTGCATTTGATACAAGAGGTATCCCAACCTCGTATCCCTCTTTACCCCTATGAGCTAATTGGATCTTCTGCTTTAGCTCTAAATGAGTATCATACTTCTAGTTGGGCCAGGCGGATTGCTAATGAACTTTTGGTTTTAGGTTATAATACCAGGCCAGATCAGAAATCATCTGTCTTAATAGCTTTTTCTTTGAATAAAGGAAAAAATTCTTTTACTGCACAAAACGAGGAATTGATTTTTCTAGAAGAGAGTGAGGAAGGCTTAGTTTATTCAGAAAAAAAGACCGCGCTTTGGATTCAGCCTATTTTATTAACTAACGGAGCTGTTTTAATAAAAGTATCTCGACAATTTCATTCTACAGAACAAAATGCAGAGTTTATTTCTTGTTCTTCCGGATTATTGCAAATGTCGAATGATGATTTTATGCAGCAATTGCAAAATAGTAGTTATTTGAGTTTTGATTTATTGATTCAGCATTATGGAGGTCCAAAGTTTGCTGGGTGGAAAGAGAAAGGCACATTAAAATGTATAAATCAAATGCAAAGCTATGCGTGTTTTGTTTCCGAATTAGACCTGCTTGTATTTAAAGACCGTAGGTGGCAAGTTGCTTCTCTAGCAACTAAAACCCAAGGATTACCTCTAGCACGGGTAAAAAAACTTCTTCCCGAACAAATGCAACTAGAGGTTTGGGAAGAAAATGGTTTTTGTTCCAGCTTAATCGAAGTTCCTTTACAGAAAAAAAAATTCAAAAGAACAAAACTAGAGATTCCCTTTACCAAAATTCGTATGAGAAGTGCTACACAAGTGAGTTGTAGCTTAGGGAAGAAGAGGTTGTTTTTAAAGCAAGGAGACTGGTTATTCAAAATCCCTTCTGGATGGTATCGATTAGATAAACCAAAAGACATTGAAGATTATGTCTATCATCGCCTTATAGCAGAGATATTTATTTTCGATGCCATTGTGAAAGAGCAAGGTTGCTATTTTATGAAAGGAATCCTTTTTGATGAAACGAGAATGCAAATGCAACAAATTCAACTACCTATTCAAACGGAAAAAAAAGAAGCCAAAATGAGAAAAAAACACTTTCTCTTATCACCTTTTACTCTTAAGGGGTGTCTATGAAGAATATTCTTCTCTATTTCTGTCTAGCGACCATTACACTTTCAGGACAGACTTTGTCCGATAAGTTATTACAAGAAGAGAATCCATCCTCTGCTAAAACAGATACTCTATTAAAAGAGATTAATGAGCGGATTTATATCTTAAGGTCTCAATTACAAGAAGGGTATCATCAGGTACAAACTCTATATGACACAGAGGCCAATGAAGAAGAGTTTCATGCCCTTCTTGCTGAAGTGAATGCGATGAAACAAAAAATCCAATCACAAGAAAAACAGTGGAGAGAAATCGTCATTAAAGAATCTAAACAAGAAGAGGAAGGATATGCTCTTTGGGACCAAGAGGAAACCACCATTGCGCATTTAATTATTGAGTATGGTGCATTGGATTATCTCTATATTGTGCCCCCAGAAATGACAAATATGAAGCTCAATATGCACTCTAATGTTCCTATCCCAAGAGAATCTTGGAATGATGTATTAGAGATCATTCTCTCCCATAACGGGATTGGAATTAAGAATATAAACCCCTATGCTAGACAGTTATATTTACTCAAGCAAGAACCAGCTTGCATTGAAAGGATTGCCTCTTCTTTAGAGCAGCTACTCTTAACACCAGAGCATAGCCGCATTTTTTATGTCTTTTCTCCCCCTATTGAGCACATAAAAAGCATAAGGCAGTTTTTTGAAAAATTTTCTGATCCTAAGCAAACCTTTATTTATCAAATTGGTCACAAGATCGGTATTGTGTCTAACCGGGAAGAGGTGCAAAAGATTCTACACCTGTATCAGAGCGTATGGGGACAGATGCAGGGTAGGGTTTCTCGTGTGATTCCTGTGCTTAAGATGTCAGTTAAGGAAATGGAAAAGATCATACAGTCTTTTTTTAGTGAGACTATCGAAAAGACGCGTCCTCATTTGAGTAAGAATGAACAAGAAGGGCTTACCATTTTCTCTCTTTTGCAAGGCAATTCTTTGGTAGCTATTGGTAGAAAAGAGGTAGTGGATAAAGCAGAGCGTGTTGTAAGAGAAACGGAAGATCAACTACAAAACCCTGCCGAAATGACCATTTATTTATACCCCTGTCGTCACAGTAGTCCTAATGATTTAGCGCAGGTTTTAGAAAAGGTTTACACCTCTCTTCTAGCCGCTTCTTCTGATACTAAAAAAGAAGCAGGATTGAACTATTCTGCTCCTGGATCTCCTTTTAAAATGCCTCCTGATGGATATCCTCCTGTTCCTCCTCTTGTAGTGGCACCAAAACCGATGAATTCCAACACGTTATCGACGGTTGAGATCGATTATGGTAGTGATCATTTTATACCAGATCCTAAAACAGGAACTCTATTGATGGTTGTACGTCGTGATGCCTTAGGAAAAATTAAAGAGCTCATACGCAATTTGGATATTCCCAAAAGGATGGTGCAAATTGAGGTATTATTGTTCGAGAAACAACTCAACTGTGAAAATAGTCTAGGGATGAACCTATTGAAATTAGGAACAAAAAACATCTTGAAATGGAGCTCCAATGTAGCCCCAAGCGGATCAGGAGTATTGGAGTTTCTTTTGCATAATAACTCTTCTAAACATTTTCCGGCTTACGATTTAGCGTATAGTTTTTTAATGTCACAAGACGATATTCAACTCAATGCAGCTCCTTCTATCATCACTGTAAATCAAACTCCCGCTGTCATTAATATTGTAGAGGAAATTTCGATTAATAATGGAGCAGCTCCTTTAGATACCAATAAGGGGACAGCGTTTGAAAAGTCTTTTTCTAGGGCTCAATATGGGATTATGATTACCCTGGTTCCCACCATTCATCCACCTTCTATAGATGAAGTGGACATGGAGGAAAGCGGTTTTATTACTATAAAGACCAATATTGGCTTTGATACGACAAGACATGATGAACATAAAGATCGCCCTTTGGTGCATAGGCGGCATATTGAAAACGAGGTATGTATTGCAGATGGGCAAACTATTATCTTGGGAGGATTAAGACGTAGGGCATCTCAGGACAAGGAAGAAAAGATTCCTTTTCTAGGAGATATACCTGGGTTAGGAAAGCTATTTGGAGCAACTAAGCTCAGACGCAATGACACGGAAATGTTTATTTTTATAACGCCGAAAATTATTTTAGATGCCAAAGAGCAGTTGCAACAAATTTTATACGAAGAGCTTAAAAAAAGACCTGGTGATCAACCCGAGTTCCTGGACTGTTTAGTAGAAGCACAAGAAAAGGCTCGATATAAAAAGATCAAAAATGGGCTTAGTTGCCTTGGCTAAAAAAATAATTATGACGATGCTAACAGGGCTTTTAGAAAAATTATCCGGTTTATTTAAACAGAAGGTTTCTACTTCTTTGGTGAAAGCACGTCCCTATGTGGGAAATGTGGAAGAAAAAGCCAAAGAATTAGAAATTGTTTTTTATCCAGATCTTTTAGATTTTTTCTATATCAAAAACAAAATTTCCCCTCTTTCCTACTCCTTTGTTCGTAAAAATCAGCTAGTAATAGTGGAAGAGCAAATGGGGAAGTTACTTATTGCTATGCTAAATCCTTTTGATTTAGAAGCTTTGGAACAGGTTCGATTGATCACGCAAAAAGATCTGCAGGTGGTTTTTACAACTCAGGTGGCTTTTGAAAAAGCAATCGAGAAACTCTTTCATCAAAAAGAGAATGAAGCGTCGGAATATATTGCAAGTCTGCAACAAAATCAAGAGGGTTGTTTAGAAGACTTGCAAGAAGGCTATGACTTATTAGAAAGCGTGAGTGAAGTTCCTGTGATTCATCTCTTAAACGTTATTTTAGCAGAAGCTGTGCAACAGGGCTCTTCAGATATCCATTTTGAACCGACAGAACAAGGCTTAGAGGTGCGTTTTAGAGTTGATGGTGTACTACATATGCGTCACACTCCTCCTTTAGAGCTACAAACCCAAATCATTACGCGAATAAAAGTATTGGCACGCCTAGATATTGCAGAATATAGGCTACCTCAAGATGGAAGAATTAAACTGCACATGGGACAAAGGCAGATCGATTTTCGGGTAAGTACCGTACCCGTTGCTTTTGGAGAGAGGATCGTGCTGCGTATTTTAGATAAAAATAATATATCTCTTGGGCTAGATAAAATTGGTATGGACTCTCTTCTACTTAGTGCATTTAATAAATTAATTCGTTTAAGTGAAGGGATTGTACTTGTTACAGGGCCAACTGGTAGTGGAAAGACAACGACTTTATACAGCGCTTTATCAGAGATTAACTCTTCTGAAATGAACATCATGACTATTGAAGACCCAGTCGAGTACAAACTTCCCGGTATGGCACAAATTGGGGTAAATCCTAAAATTCATCTTAACTTTGCCAAAGGATTAAGACATATTCTTAGACAAGACCCCGATGTCATTATGATTGGAGAGATCCGTGATAAAGAAACCGCGGAGATTGCTATTCAGTCTGCATTAACCGGGCATTTGGTTTTTAGTACATTGCATACCAATGATGCGCCTTCAGCATTAACCCGTTTAGTGGATATGGGCATTGAACCTTATCTGCTTTCTTCTTCTGTATTAGGAGTATTGGCCCAGCGTCTTGTGCGAAGGATTTGTCCTCATTGTATTGTTCTGTATCAACCTTCTGATCAAGAACTCAAAGAGATAGGTTTGGAGGATGTGAAGAGGGGTTTTTATCGAGGAGCCGGCTGCGAGGCATGTTATGGTTCTGGTTTTAAAGGAAGACATGCTATTTATGAGCTGATGTATGTAGATCACTTGGTTAAGCAACAGCTGCTTCTCTCAGCAGATGCCACTACCTTACAAAAGGTAGCTTTAGCTCAAGGAATGAGTAGTTTAAGGCAGCAAGGAGCTGTTTTGATTCAAAAAGGAATTACTACTACTTCTGAAGTATTAAGGGTAACTAAGGTTTTGGAGCTTTGTTAGATGCCTTTATTTCGTTATCGTGCAATCACTACTAATGGCAAAGAGATTAAAGGAGCCATCGATGCGGATTGTTTGGAAACCGCTAAAGAAAAGCTACGTAAGCAACAATTTCTGATTACTTCTTTAACGCATCTACAGAACAAACAAAAGGAATTGGTTTTAGCTCCCACTCTTCTGCTTATCTTTACAAAAGAACTCTCTCAATTACTTAAAGCAGGTTTGCCCTTATATGAAAGTTTATTAACCATTGAAGAAAAATACGCATGTCACAAAGCACATTCTTTATTTTTAGACCTTTGCCATCGTTTGAAAGAAGGATATCCTCTTTCAGAGTCTTTAAAAAAGTATCCTCATACTTTTGATACCATCTATATTTCCATGGTACATATTGCAGAGCAAAGCGGGAATTTGGTTTCTACTTTTGAGCAGCTTGTCCAAATTATTGCTCATCAACAGATGATAAAAAAACAATTAAAATCTGCACTTACTTATCCAGCTGTTCTTTTTTGTTTTTCTTTTCTAATTGTTTTAGGACTACTGCTATTTGTGATTCCTTCTATGAAAGAGTTGTTTGAAGATCGATCTTTGCATCCTGTTACTGCCTTTGTGCTTGGTTTGAGTAATCAGCTCAATCAGCATATTTGGGTCTTTTTCTTGTCTGTACTAAGCCTTTGTATAGTAACTTTAATAGCCCTAAAAAAGTTCTTTAAAGAACTTATCTACCCTATTTTGATCCAATTGCCCTATGTAAGTACTCTTCTTTTTCATAATACCCTTTTACGACTCTCTCGTACTATGGCTATGTTGCTCAGCGCTGGAGTCCCATTGATTGAATCTATTACTTTAGTCAAGAAAACAGTTAAACACCCTTTGTTAGAAAAAGTGTTAATCGATGCACAGAAAAAGCTTGCACAAGGCAAAAAGCTCTCGTGGATCTATAATGAACATCCCATTATACCCACTTTAATGACAAGAATGCTCTCTATTGCAGAAGAAACAGGAAAAATGGAGGAGGCCTTTTTTCATCTTTCTAAAATTTATGAAGAAGAAATAGAAAAACATCTTGCACAGATCTCAGCTTTTTTGCAACCTATTATGTTGATCGCTTTAGGAGCGATCATCGGTCTTGTGGTCTTATCTATTCTTATTCCACTAACCGATGTAGGCTCTTTTAATTAAAAAGAGGGAACTTCTATGAAAAAAAAACAAGCACTTACTTTATTAGAGATTATGATTGTCATCGTCTTAATTGGGCTCATTGGCAGCGTTCTTGGGTTTAGCATGAAAGGAAGTCTTGATAAAGGAAAGATATTTAAAACAGAACGAGCCATACAGCTTATTGAAGATACCCTTATGTTAGAAGTGGCTAAAGGGGCTTCTATTACAGATGTGATTAATAAGGCAGAAACCTACTTAAAAAACTCAGGTATGGTAAAAAATGCAGAAAATATCTTAAAAGATGGATGGGGAGAGCCCTTTGACATTGAAAAAAAAGGCGACCAAATTAGCGTTACTTCAAAGCGCTTAACAGAGCTCCAGGCGCCCAATGACGATTCTAGTCAAAAAACCCAAGAATAGAAAGTCATTCACCCTTTTAGAGGTAATGGTTGCAATCTGTATTTTTAGCATGATTGCCTCTATTAGTGGATGGCAAATCTTTCGTATGATCTTGGAGTATAGATTTAACAATCAAGTAGCTGACTGCCTTTCCTCTTTGCAAAATGCACAATCTCTTGCCTTAATTTATCGAACAGACCTATCATTTGAGATCTTTTTGGAAAATGATATTTATTATTATAGGATCTATTCCCATGAACCTTTCCCTTCTTCTATTCTAAATCAAGAAAAAAAATATTCTCTTTCTGGTGTAGAGGTTTGTAAATATAACAAAGAGCTCATTAAGAATAAAAAATGGGAAATATTCTCTAATGGACGTATTTATCCAAGAGGGCTGATTTATTTTGCTAAACAAGAAAAAAAGGGATTGTGGATTGATTTGCAAAGAGGATTTCTCATAAAATGCGCAAAAGAAAAACCTATAAAAAATTGGTAGTTATGCAATTACTCTCTTCCGACTTTAATCACATGGGATCGATTCCTCTAGAATATAGCTGTGATGGCAGTGATATAAATCCAGAGCTAATCATAAAAGAGGTTCCTTCTCACGCAAAAAGTCTTGCATTAATCATGGATGATCCAGATGTTCCCTCGTCTGTTCACAAAGACTGTATGTGGGACCACTGGGTTGTCTTTAATATTCCTCCAACTACCACTCATATCCTCAAAGATAGTATGCCTCAAGGAATTATTGGGAAAAATACAGATGGCACACTTTGCTATCAAGGACCATGCCCTCCTGATAGAGAACACCGCTATTTTTTTAAACTCTATGCTCTTGATTGTGAGTTAGATCTACCTGAGGGAGCTAGTAAAAAGCAAGTAGAGAAGGCTATGCAAGGACATGTTATTGCGCAAACAGAGTTAGTTGGTAAATATAAGCGCATATAAGCAATATATTGACAACTAATTTATTTAATCCTTAAGTTGAAGTTTATTAGCTACACTTAAATTTAAGGAGGTAAGGGTGGATACAGGAATAGGGTTGGCCAGAGTTTTTGGTCCCTTTTTATTAATTTTAGGATTGTGGATGTTGTTTTATCATCACAACGCCCATAAGATTATGACTTCTATGAAAAATACAGCGGCGACTTTTTATTGTCATGGA
This sequence comes from Chlamydiota bacterium, assembly GCA_030916885.1. Taxonomy (GTDB): domain Bacteria; phylum Chlamydiota; class Chlamydiia; order Chlamydiales; family Rhabdochlamydiaceae; genus Rhabdochlamydia. The sequence continues at coordinate 100 of JAUPVT010000022.1, read as the reverse complement.
TCTTTAAATCTACTAATCGGTCTTTTTATTCTTAAAGAATATATCTATTGGGATATGAGTTTATTTGTATTGTTTTCCCTGTTGTGTTGGCTGTTTTTAA
>JAUPVT010000021.1 GCA_030916885.1 Chlamydiota bacterium | reverse complement strand
AATATAAAGAAGTTACTATTAAAACACTTCTAGAAAGCGGCGCTCATTTTGGACACCAGAGACATCGTTGGAATCCGAAGATGAAACGATTTATCTTCGAAGAGAGAAACGGTATCTATATCATAGATCTTGCTAAAACGCTGCAACAGATTCGCAATGCCATTCAGGTTGTTATGAATACGGTAAGCAAACGCAAGTCCATTTTGTTTGTAGGCACAAAAAAACAGGCTAAAAGCCTTGTTCGCGAATGTGCAAAACAGTGTGGAGAATTTTATGTTTGTGAGCGTTGGTTGGGTGGAGCACTGACTAATTTAACAACTATTCGTCAATCTATTAAAAAATTAGAGCGCATTGAAAAGAAAATCGCACTTAATGCAGACGATTTAACCAAAAAAGAGCTTTCCTTATTAACCAAGGAACAAATTAAGCTGGATCGGAATTTTTCTGGAGTTCGCTCCATGAGAAAACCTCCTGGGTTATTGATCGTAGTAGATCCAAGTCGTGAGCATATTGCAGTGGCAGAGGCTAAAAAATTAGGCGTTCCAGTTATGGCTTTAGTAGATACAAACTGCAATCCAGATCCCATTGATTATATTATTGCTTGTAATGATGATGCTTTAAAAAGCATTAAATTGATTTTAGAAGCACTAACACAGGCTATTTTGCAACGCAAACAAGAATTAAAACTTACTACAGCTAAAGAAGATTTAGAAGAAGAAAACTCTTCTAAAGAAGAGCAAGAAGGAGCTAAGTAATCAATATGAGTAAGATAGCTGCTGCATTGGTAAAACAATTGCGTGATCGTACAGGTGTAAGCATGAGCAAATGCAAAGAGGCTCTTGAGAGCGCTAATGGCGATATGGATAAATCTATTGAGTTCTTACGTAAAGCGGGTATGACTTCTTCTGTCAAAAAGGAAGGTCGCGATGCAAACGAAGGTTTAATTGGAGTTGGTGAAGAAGAAAGCACACTAGTTTTGGTTGAAGTAAACGCTGAAACAGATTTTGTTGCGCAAAATGCAAAGTTTAAGCAGTTTGTTCAAGAGTTAATACATCAAGCGATTCTAGAAAAACCAGCTTCTGTAACAGAATTGATGCAGTTACCTTACGTGAAAGACCCTTCAATTACTTTAGATCAATATAGATCTTTAATAGTACAGAGCTTAGGAGAAAATATCCAAGTAAAACGTCTATTGATTGTACCCAAGTCTTCAGATATTTCCATAGGATTCTATAGTCATATGGGTGGAAAGATTGTTTCCATAGTTGTACTCTCAGAAGGAAAGGGACATGAGAGTTTAGCTCGTGATATTGCTATGCACGTAACAGCAGAGTCTCCTGAATATTTATCCCCTGAAGAAGTGCCAGCTGAAGTTAAAGCAAAAGAAGAAGAGATAGCTCGTAGTCAAGTGCAAAACAAACCTCCTCACATTATTGATAAAATTATCGAAGGAAAATTGGAAGCATATTATATGGAGATGTGCTTAACTTGTCAAAAGTATGTTAAGGATAACTCCATGACAATAGCTATGTTGCTCGAGAAAGAAAGTAAAGAACACAAGCATCCTCTCAAGATTCAAGCATTTTATCGTTGGAAAGTAGGCATCTAATGCATAAGCCCTCTTACAAAAGAGTTCTGCTTAAATTGTCAGGAGAAGCTCTGATGGGAGGGCAATCTTTCGGTGTTGAACCGGCAGCATCTTCTCAGATAGCACAAATGATTAAACAAGCTTATGACCTCAAAGTACAATTAGGGATCGTCATTGGCGGAGGAAACATATTCCGAGGAGCTCAGGCTAAAGCTTTTAATTTTGAAAGGACTCCGGCTGATCATATTGGAATGTTATCTACTACAATCAATGGATTGGTTCTACAACAATCTTTAAAAAGCATTGGGATTGATACTCATGTTATGAGTGCTCTTAATACAGATGTTATTGTTGAAAAATATAACTGGAAACAAGCTTTGGCGTATTTAGAGAGTGACATACCAGTAATTTTTGTTGGAGGAACAGGCAATCCTTACTTTACTACAGATTCTGCAGCTGCTTTGCGCTCTATTGAAATGAAGTCAGAGATTTTGCTTAAAGCAACAAAAGTTGATGGGATTTACGATTGCGATCCTAAGAAAAGTACTAAAGCCAAAAAATTCAATCGATTAACGTATGCAGAAGTTTTGACAAAGAATTTAAAAGTGATGGATTCTACAGCAATTGCGTTATGTGCTGAAAATAAAATCCCTATTTGCGTATTTGATTTATTTGATCCAACCGCCCTGCTAAATATTGTGTGTGGCGAATCTTTAGGTACATTAGTAACAGGAGACAAGTCATGAGTATAGTTAAACAGACTGAATCAAAAATGAAAGCCTCATTAGAGCACTTCAAAGATGACCTAAAAAGCCTGCGTTCTAATCGCGCAAATCCTGCTATGTTAGATAGTGTTTTTGTAGAAGCCTATGGCTCAAAAATGCGTATCAAGGAATTAGCTTCTATTACAACTCCAGAAAGTAGGCATCTCCTAATTTCTCCTTTTGATACACAAATGCTGCAATCTATTGCAAAAGGAATTGAAAAAGATCATTCCTTGAATTTAAGACCTGTTATAGAAGGGGGACAGATTCGAATTAATATTCCCCCCATGGATGGTTCAATGCGTGAAAAGCTTGCTAAGCAGGTTGATACAAAAGCTGAAGAGCAGAAAATTGCTATTCGAGGTATTAGACAAAGCGGTAATGAATCTGCTCGAAAACAAAAATCAGAAGGGTTGATTACTGAAGATCAAATGAAAAAAGATGAAAAAGAAATACAAAAACACACAGATACTTTCTGCAAAGAAATTGAAAACATAGCTAAATCTAAAAAGCAAGAATTGATGACAGTTTAATATTGCAAGAAATAAATGCGGTTAGTATAATAATTGCTTTTCTTGGCCCCATCGTCTAGCCCGGTCTAGGACATCAGGTTTTCATCCTGGTAACAGGGGTTCGAATCCCCTTGGGGTCAACGGTTTTGTTTTGAGACTTTAGCTCAGCTGGTAGAGCATCTCACTTTTAATGAGAGGGTCGTTGGTTCAAATCCAACAAGTCTCAATTGTTCTTTTTAAGGCAATTTCTAGCATCTTTATTCAAAATATAATAACCTTAAGCTTTGATTTTTTGAGAAATAGATATGTACATTTCAACTTCCCCTCCTGAAAATTTTCTTCCTGCTGTTGAGGTAGTTGCTTGTTTTTGCTATTGGCAAGAACGCTTTCTTTTTCTTTTACGTCAGCCAAATAAGTTGCAAGGAGATACTTGGTGCTTACCTGGAGGCAAGGTAGAACAAAAAGAAACTTTGCAAAAAGCCATGTATAGAGAAGTATATGAGGAAGTGGGAATTACGCTCGTAAATGAACATAGCTTTTTTTGGAAAAGCTTATTTGTTCGTGTTCCTCAGATGGAATATATGCTGCATCTTTTTCATGCAGATCTTAACCAAAAGAATTTTTGTATCAATTTAAATTTAACCGAGCATAGTAAATATCGTTGGTTATCTTTATCGGAAGCTAAGAAGCTTCCTTTGATTGAAACCGGCCAAGAGCTTATAGAGCTATTCGAAAAAGAATTTAAAAAAGGTTGCTGATTTCTCATAATAGACCGTAAGCTAGTTAGAAACTGTAGTTTTTTATACTTAAATTCTTTATTGTCTTTCTAATTATCGGCTCTATTTCTTTTGCTTGCCTATAAGAAGAATCTACAGATACTTTGTTGATTACAGAATATGTCAAAGAGATCATGAGAGACTTGATGTATTTAGAATTACGGATTTGCAATATAAAATTTTTTAGATAGAAGCCCTTTAACTCCTCTTAATATCTATAAATATTTTTAAATAAAACCGAGAGTTGCCTTCTTAAATTCTACGAATTTTTTATAATATTGATTATTTCTAACCTTGTGATTCATGAATTACCAAAGTCGTTCAATCAGATTCATGTTTGGAACCTGAGTTTTAGGAAAGGCTATCATATAGCTCTAAAAACAGAAGGTATTTTTATTATTTAGTAACAACTTATCAAAATATTGAATAGTTTTAAAAAGACCCTCTTCTAGACAAATTTTTGGCTGCCAATTCAGTAGTGACTTAGCTAAACCAATATCAGGACAGCGCTGTTTAGGGTCATCTTGTGGCAAGGGATGGCGGGTTATCTTGGATTGAGAACCTATTAGCTCAATAATTAATTCTGCTATTTCGCGAATGGTATATTCCAAGGGATTTCCTAAGTTAACAGGTCCTGTTTGACACGCTTGTGTTTTCATCGTAGAAATGATTGCATCCATGAGATCCGTAACATAGCAAAAAGAGCGGGTTTGCATCCCATCTCCATAGAGAGTAATCGGAAGATTTTGCAAAGCCTGTACAATGAAATTAGAAATTACCCTCCCATCCTTTGGATGCATTCTAGGTCCAAAAGTGTTAAAAATACGCACTACTTTAATGGGTAATCCATATTGTCTATGATAATCAAAACATAGAGTCTCTGCACACCTCTTTCCTTCATCATAACAAGACCTAAGACCAATTGGGTTTACATACCCCCAATATTTTTCCTGTTGTGGATGCATTTGAGGATCACCATATACCTCACTCGTTGATGCTTGTATAATCGTAGCTTTTTGACGTTGAGCTAGATCTAGCATATTAAGAACTCCTAATATATTCGTCTTAACCGTTTTTACAGGATCTCTCTGATAATGAGGTGGTGATGCAGGACAAGCAAAGTTACAAATATAATCTACTTTAAGATCGAAAGATTCACAGATATCTTTTTCCACAAAGATAAAAGAGGGGTGATTAATAAAATCCCCCAAGTTATTTAGACAACCGGTAAAAAGATTATCTACGCAAATAATCTCATGTCCCTCCTGCAAAAGTCGCTCACATAAATGTGAACCTAAAAATCCAGCACCACCTGTCACCAAAATTCGTTTTTTTACATCCATCTTCTAACAATTCTCTTCTATGATCACAAAAGTAGCCAAAGAGCTATTTTGTTTTTTTGGTAATGTGATATAGGGCAAAAGATCTTGCTTAGAATCTGTTTGCGTAGTTACAACCATGCAATCTGCTATTTTACAAAAAATCTGCCCTCCCACCTCTTTTGCAGCAATAGTTGTTGTTAATAAAATAAGATCATATTGTTTGCACTCCAAAAGAGTGGAAGAAAACTTTGGATGTACTAACCATTCGAAGCCATATTCGGTTTGTCCCATTGATACTTTATCATACTCTTTTAAATGATGTATTGGTATCTGCGTAATATTTCCTTCTAGATATTGAATGAGGGTTGATTCATGATCTAACATAGCTTGATCAAAAGAGCAGTCTATTATTAAAACCTTAAAACCTCTTAAAGCTAATAGACTTGCTAAAGAAGGGATATAATCTGGATGTTGCTCAGTAATCAACGCTACGATCAAAGATCGATCAGAGATTTTATGAGATTCAATAAATGTACAAATTTGTCTTAAAGTCTTTAAGTCGGATGGAAATAATTGTGGCAGAGGATAACCGCAACGAGGACTCAAAACACCACAAGAATGAATGCTAGCAGCCACTAATCCTTCATAGCTTACAGGAACACCTCGAATAATCATTTTAGAAATAAAATAACTATATCCAATCAATAATCCTATAAAAGAAGAAAGAAGTGAGTACGTTATCAGATTGCGAGCAGGAGGATACAAGGACATTGCACTTTGCTGCAGTCTAGTGGTATTATACGTATCTAAACCCATTTTTTGTTCTTCAATAAGACTTGCTATTTGTTCCAGTAAATGGGTTCCGAGTTCTTTTTTTACTAGCATTATCTGCTCTTGAGACCATTTAGATCCAGTTGTAAAATTGCTTACATAATCTATAAAAGATTCCTCTAATCGCTTAAATAAATCTTCTTCTCTTTTCTTAAGATATTTTTTACTTTGGTTAAAAAGTCGATCTTTTTCTAAGGACGAAACTTTTTCATAAGAGTGGATGATTTCATTAATAATCCTAGCTGATAGAGAACTATCACGGTCTGAAAAATAGATTTTTAAATGATTTGTTCCTAATTTATTTGGACGAATCTCTAAGTTGGAACGTATTTGTTCAATAACTTTTTTCCAAGGGGTTAGAATAAAATAATAAGGAGTATTTATCTTATACTGCTTGGGGAAGTGATCTACTCTCATAGAAAAAAAGGGCGTAGAGATCATTTTAGCAATTTGACCTTCTGCTAGAACTTCTTTTTCTGTGGATATTATTTGATAGGTGTTTGCAGAAATAATCTGTAAAAAAATAGACATTTCTTCTGATCTTTCATAATTTATACACGAAAAACTAAAGTTTTCTGATGAGTCAGAAAAATAACCACAATTATTTAAAATATTTTCTTTAGTATTTTCTAGGCATCTGTTCCAAACATTTTTATTGACAACCATTTGCAATCCTAAATTTTCTACAACAGGCTTTAGCACTTGATCTGAACGCATTTCTAAAGCAGCATCGGTCTCTATGGGATAGAGAGAAAAAGCTCGGTATACTTCAGGCAACTTAGCATAGTAGTCTGTTATTTTTGCAGTTCGTTGAACACTAACCTCTGCTAAAAATTGAGGCTCTCTAATTAATAAAAAAACAAACATGCAAAAAAAAGAAAATACCGCCATTGTTCTTAATGCAAAAATATGACGAAAAAAGACTTTCTTAAGATCGGTAAATGTAATAATAATGGGATCATACATGAATATTTTACTCAATGGTTACTTCTAAAAAGGGTCTTTTTTTTAGCAGATTAAAAAACCTTTAAACTAGGTACTAGTTCATTAACCTATTAACTTAGGTAAGTTCCACACATCTTAAATGATTGACGTATATTTTTAGGTGTAGAATATTGACTCGAATAATTTATATATATATTTTATTTCTAGAAGATAAAACACTTCCTTCTATTTGCTGAAAGCTTCCCTTGCTGTATTTACTCTTCAAAAATTCGATCCTATACATTTCTTTGCTCCTAAATATCTTTTGTATAAATAGAGAAAATCTATAAAAATGATAAAATCAAGGATTGAATCAATGCTAAAAAGGTAATCATTTTCGTCAAGTTATGGATAAAATTTTTATTACAGGCATTGCAGGATTTATTGGGTTTCATCTTGCAAAAAAACTCCACAAGTTAGGTTTTCTTGTTAGTGGTTGTGATAATTTCAATTCTTATTATGATCCCGGTTTGAAATATCAAAGGGCTTCTTATTTATATAAATTAAATATTTTAGTGCTTAATTGCGATCTTAATGATAAAGAAGTCATAGAATTACATCTTAAAACATTTTGTATTTCTCACTTTGTACATTTAGCTGCACAAGCAGGGATACGTCATTCGATCACTCATCCCGAAAGTTACATGCATAGCAATCTTTCTGGTTTCTTTCAGATTTTAGAAATTATGAGGAAGAGTCCGAACCTTAAACTAATTTATGCCTCTTCTTCTTCCGTGTACGGAAAAACAACTGAAATTCCTTTTTGTGAAACAGCATCTACAGATCAGCCTACTAGCTTTTATGGAGCTACAAAAAAATGCAATGAAATTATGGCAGAGTCCTACCATAAACTCTACGGGCTTCACTGTACAGCTTTGCGTTTTTTTACTGTTTATGGTCCATGGGGGCGGCCTGATATGGCCTATTTTTCCTTTACAAAAGCTATTTTAGAAAATAAACCGATTGCTGTTTTTGGGGAAGGGAAATTAATGCGAGATTTCACCTATATTGATGATATTATTGACGGAATTATAGGTTCTCTACAAAAGTCAAATGGGTGTAATGATATCTTTAATCTTGGACATCATAAACCCTATAGCGTATCAGAACTCATCTCTTGTCTTGAAACTCTCTTAGAGAAAAAAGCCCTTATTGAATTCCTACCTACTCCTTTAGGAGATGTACATATTACTTACGCAGATGTATCAAAAAGTAAAAGCATTCTTAATTTTGATCCTAAAGTTGATCTGAAAGAAGGACTCGCTTATTTTATCAAGTGGTATCAAAAGCAGTATAGCTAATCAGTATTGGGGTTTCTCTCTTCTTATATGTATGCATACTTGTAAAAACCGCCCAAGCAGCTAATAATGCTACACAAATCACATATAGAGCTGGAGCTGCAATCCAATCAAATGCTTTATATAACCAAAGAGAAATAAAAACTGTAGAAGTGCCGATAATTTGCGAACCAACTGCATGAGCAGCACATAGAATTCTATAGCGATGCTCTTGTTTAACTAAATCCTGTGCCCAAGCATGATATGTTGCAGAAAATATAACGCCTGCAATAACCAATAACACACGCCCAATAGTAACTATTAAGATAGAAGAAACAGAAAAACAATAAAAGCAAGGAATAGCTATAATGGTAGTACCAAGGGCTCCTATAAGCATTTGTTTTTCCTTGCCTATCTTTGTTGCCAAATAACCAAACAATGGAAGCATACACATGTCAAAGAACAAAAGACAGGTATTGATTTTGACAATTTGATTTTTCGTAATCGAAGTAATTAAAGGAATATATGCGCTGGCCAAAGTAAATGCTAGACAATATATGCTAGAAGAAAACCCCGCAACTAAGGTAATAGTGATAAATATACGTTTATGTTCCAAGAAGACGCTAAAAAATTTTTCTTTTTTTATTTTAGGCTTTATTTCTTCTTTGCTCGCTATTCTTAAAATCAAAGTAACAATGGCTGTGAATGCTCCTGCCCAAAATAAATAACGCCAATTGATCTCCTGAGCAAAATAACTATAGAGAAAAAGCATGAAGGAGGCAGTTAGCATGCCTAAAACAGAACTTGCATCATAGAGACTACTCATCCAGTTTCGTTTTCTACTTTCTGTTTGTTCCAGTACGAAAATAGCTCCACCTACTGTTTCACCTGCTGCAAAGAAACCTTGTAATAAACGTGCTAGAAGAAGACCCAAAGGAGCTATCATTCCTACTTGAGCATAGGTTGGCAAAAAACCCATTAGCACTGTTGTAATGGATAGACCAGTAAGAGAACTACATAAAGCCTTCTTGCGACCTAAGCAATCGCCTAACCAACCAAAAAATAAAGAGCCAATAAAACGAGAAATAAAACCCAATGGCAACATAGCATAGGTTAAAATCAGAGAGACAACAAGATCTTTCTGATCAAAAAATAAAGGAGCTAAAAAAGGAGCTAACAAGGAAAATAGAGCACAATCGTAATGCTCTAAAAAATTTCCAAAAAATCCTGTAAGAATATTACATTTTGATGATTGCATAACACGCTCTCTACGCTGGTATAATCCAGATCAGATTTAAAGGGTTTAAGCAAATGCTTATCTCAGCCATTTAGGCACCCCTGGTGATCAGCAGCTATTTTATATGAGTAATTAATTTCAGTAAAACTAAAATAGTTTATATTATTTTAAATAAAAATCCAATCTTTTCTTCAATCTTCTATAAGAATCTCAAGAGAGAAAAAAGTATGAAAACCTATATAGGAGTTACGCAGTTAGCAAGTATTTAGAATGTTTTACATAGGTTCTAACAGCTTCTCTAACGATTCTCAATTTAGCTTCAAACCAAGTAATGCCTACTCGAAAACAAAATCTTTCTATTCTTAAAAGAGCTCTTCAAGAAAAAAGAATATGATTTTTTTGAACTTTTCCTGTCCTTGCTTGACAGCGTTCAACTCCACAAAATTGTTTAATTCCTCTGTGATATTCTTCAATTATCCCAGCTTTTTCCGAACAACTTAAACGCTGCAACTCGCTCATGTTTAGGTCATTTGTTCCCCAGTATTCAATGTCTCCTTTTTTAGAAACTATCTTGAATACTTTAATCCACCTATAAGGTTTTAAATGTACTAAAGACCCACTTTCTTTTATTTCAACTTCACTAATGGGTATGTTTCCTTGATTATCTGGATTTACTAAACGAGTTGGAGTTAATCTCATCATCCATAACCATTCCAGATTTCTTATCTGTTTCAAATTTTCTAAACTAGCATACCAGGAATCAAATAACACATATTTAGGAGAAAACCTTCTTTCTTTGGCTTTCAATAGCATCTCACGAAAATGATCATTCTTGGTTAAACCTGTTTTTGCCTTATCATAAATACGATAATCAATCGGTATATGGCTGTCTGCATCTGTCCAAATAATACTTTGAAGATTGATTCCTTTTACTACTCTATGGTGCTTCCCGGACCATTGATAAGATACTAAATCCATTTTACTTGCGTATGGTTTATCTAGGGTCGAATCATCAATCACCAAGTATCCCTTACTTTTATCAACAAATTGAGAAGATTCTTGCCATAAAGATTCTTCTGTGGGTTCTAGCCTATGGAGCATTGTCAAAATGGCATCATGTGAAACCCTTTCATTAGGATGCACTCGTGCTGCCTCTGTACAGCTATAGGCCTTTTGCATCGCGATTAAAAAAAATCGATGTAATCTTCTTCTTTGCATTTAGGTGGATTCATGCCAAATAAATTAAAGTGTTTTTAGAATTTATTCAACTGCGTAACTTCTACTCCCCTTGTAAAACAAAGATCTCGAATATTTTGCTCTATAGGTAATTCAGGTTTCATTCGTTCAAGATAAAGAGGAATTCCTCCTGCAACAGACAAAAGTTTAAATTTTTCATATGCTGTGATTCGCTTACTCTTAGGATGGCAAAAGGCATTACAGACGTTTAAAGAAAGCTCTTCAACAACAAGATCAATAGCAATTCTACCCACAAATCCCGTACTACTCAGAATATTTTCTTCGACCCAAGATGAGATCGAGCCACACAAAGCAAGTATCAACTGCGAATTTTTGCTAAAGTACATATCTCAAGCGATTTTTCACTTACCTAAAAAATTAGGATCTTTTCCTCCCATCCAAGATATCTCATCGAATACGATTAATACCCGGCCCTTCGTGGTATGTTTAGAAAGATGCCAGAAGAGATTCCCCAGTCATCAGGTTTAATACCTGGCAATTCAGCTCTTCCCAATTGATAGGAAAACTCATCTCGTTGAGATTTTTCTGTGGTTTTTTGAACAGGAGGCATGCCAGAAAAAAAAGACTCTTCATTTCTTTTCCGAACTCTGCAAGAAGCCTACTCTTCCCAATACGTCTTCTTCCTCTAACAACAATCAGACTTGCACATCTAGCATCTAATAGTCCTTTAAGCCTAGCCAGCTCAGATTTTCGTCCTATAAATTTGGAAAGTGCCATCGCTTATCACCTATTTTTTCATGTATTATGAACATGAAATCAATTCTACCTGAAGTTTCAGCTAATCCATTTGTGGACTGTATCAATAACTGTAATCGTATTGCAGATAATTCGTTTGCTAAGCTGATATGCCAGACGCTCTGTTTGTTTGCTAAATAATAATATAAGCATGACGATTGCAGGTATGAAGATAGTGACTTTTCTAGGAAAATTTTTAATTACCCCTCAAGGGCTTGTTTGCGTTCTTGCTATTAAAACGCTACTTGCCGCGCTTTTTATTTGCGGCGGTATCCAAATGTTTGATTTCAAAAGAAAATCTTCTTTCTTTCAATGGAGAAGAATAGTAGGTCTTTTTTTATTAATATTTGGCCCAAGACTCTTACTCGATGTTCTAGTCTATTCTTAAAGTTTAGTTTTAACCGCAGTTTGATAAGCTTTTTAAAAAGCTCTAGAGAAAATACAGAAATGCATTGTCTATGTAAGTCGTTTTATTTAGGAGACTTCTTTATAAAAGTGTCCTGAATTTACAATAACCCCACCACCGGGAGCTATTTAAATATTTAAGGATCTCTTGCTTCCTTTGTTTCTTTTGAGGAATTTTTTGGGGAAACCTGAACATTTCCAATAGTCTTTGAATAAAGCTTATTCGCATATCAATAGCAATAAGTTTGTTTTCCATGCTGCTAATATGGCCTTCTATGCTATTCATGTGATTATCTACCTTTTCAAATCACGCGTCCATCCTGTGAAGCATCCAAGTGAATTCACCTAGAGTAGGAATGAGAGTCTATGTCCATGCTTACCTCTTTATTAGGGCATTCCAAGAGCTTAAAAAAATGATACAAAAGATTTTTCGTCCGTAGAGGAAAAACCTTGAGAAAAACCATCTGTTCGTTTAAATCTTGATATGTACTTACCTTAAAATATGTATGACAACTACACAAAATATACACTCTGATTACAAATTACATACAGAAATAGCAAAACTATGTTTAGATTATCAAGAGAGCTTTAAAAGCATAACCCGCCAATATGCCTTTTTCCATATTATTTTTTTTCTGATTATTCTTATAGAGCTGTCTATTTTAGTGTTATTTTTTACATTCCTAACAAAGCCCGCTGTCATTGCATTCACCTTAGCAGGGATTTTTCTAACTACATTTTCCTATTTCATGCTCCATTTTTATTTTCAAGCTAAGAAGCCACAACAAATGCAAGATATGCACAATGAATTTATCCAAGATTGTATTCATCATATCTCTTCTTCTCATGATTTAACAGAATACCATCTCTTTCTCTCTCAAGCACTACATATCTTCTTAAACACTTTTTCCTATCAGGAGGCCCAATATTACTCTCTACCCTTGAAATCAAAGGCTATCACTTCTTTACTAGAGAAACTTAGTATGTGGATGCATTGGAAGGATCTTCATTTGATGAAAGAAAAAATCTTACTCTCGATTATAGAGCAGCATATAGAATACGTAAAACTCTATCCAACAGATCTACAAGCCCATGCGGGCCTTGGCAAGGCCTATCTTGAACTAGCAAATTTGTACTGTCATCCTGATAAGGTTTATGAAAAAAAATTGCCTTGGATCTCTCCTGAATACGATTCTGAAGAGTTGCAAACCAAGTTTACCAAATCTTGCTATCGCGCTATTGAAGAGTTTCACATTCTAGATGCTTATTCTCCAGAAGATCCTTGGGTCCATGTACAACTAGCAGGAATTTATCACAGCTTGGATGAACCTTCAAAAGAAATTGAACACTATGAAAAAGTGTTAGCTGTTGTAGAAAAAGAAGAGCAGATTCTTCTTCGTTTGGGAACCCTCTATTTTCAAAATGGTGCAAGTGCTAAAGGTCTGCAACTTT
>JAUPVT010000020.1 GCA_030916885.1 Chlamydiota bacterium | reverse complement strand
ACACGCAACCATACACTCTTTCCCTACACTACTCTCTTCCTATCTAATCAGAATAAAATATCGCTGGCAGGCTATTGACCAGGAAAATAATGAGATAGATAAAGCCAGAAAATCTAACAAAAAATTCGATCCTCAGCTACTCGCTAATGGCGATACTCTTAAACAATTACTGGCAACAAGCCGTTATTTTTTATACAAAACAAAATCAAAATGGTCTGTTAATCAAACTCAACGCGCTAATTTATTATTTGAATTGTATCCAGATATCCTAAAAGCATACAATTTAACTCAGGAACTGCGTACTATTTTTGAAAAAACAACAGATAAAGTCGCTGGCTTTGCAAAGCTGGCCAAATGGCATGAAAAAGTAAATCAATCTGGATTCAAGTCGTTCAATACGATATCCAGAACAATAATGAACCATTATCAAACCATATTGAATTATTTTGATAACAGAAGTACAAATGCTTCTGCAGAATCTTTTAATGCTAAAATAAAAGCGTTTAGAGCGCAGTTTAGAGGTGTAAGGAATGTAGAGTTTTTCCTTTTTAGGCTAACTAATATTTATGCCTAAATTTTATCAATCCACAGGTTTTCGTTTTGATCCGAGAAATATTGATTTTTTCCTTTTTAGGCTAACTAATATTTATGCCTAAATTTTATCAATCTACAGGTTTTCGTTTTGATCCATTTTTTTCTTATTCAGATTATCCAATCTTTTACTTAATCCCCAACTTTTGAACCTGATTCATTTTTTCCTTTTTAGATTATCCAATCTTTTTGCCTAATCCCCAACTTTGGATCAAGTACAAAAGTTGGGGAGGAATTTCAAAATAAAATCAGAAATTTGCAGTCTAAGAATTATACATGACTCCTTTAGAACTTTTAAAATTTATGCTTCCTGATTTTTTAGTAAATCACTTTGAAGTAGTTTCCAGCACCAATACAGAGGAAGTTCTGCATCTGTATTTTGAAGAAAAAATAAAACCTCCGCAAGAATTCAGCTCTTTTGAATTGGTTTCCAAGGGTTTTCTCGATGAGATTACCATTCAGGATTTTCCTTTAAGAGGCAGGTTTGTATACCTGCACATCAAAAGACGTCGTTGGACTAATAAAGCCAATGGAGAGATTATTAAAAGAGACTGGGCCTTAGTGGCTAAAGGAACCCGCATGACTCAGGAGTTTGCGGCTTTTTTAAAAGAAATTAATAGATAAGAGTGCTACAGATTGTCATACCATTGGAGGTTTTTTCGGAGTTAACGGAAAGAAGCTTCAAAGACAATATAAAAAACATTTAAGTTCCTTTAATGCATGGGCTCCACGCGAACATGCGCACCAATGGATTATTTATCCAGAGAATATGGGTACTCATTTATCCATTGACGAGGTGGCTTTGTCTCAGGGAGAACTTTATACTATCCTGACCAACAAGAAATTTAAAGGTAAAAAAGGTTCTTTGGTAGCTATTGTTGCCGGAACTAAAGCAGATCAGGTCATAGCACACATTAGTAAGATTGATTACAAAAAAAGATCTTTTGTCAAAGAGATAACGCTCGATATGGCTAATTCCATGAAGTTAATCTCAAGAAAATGCTTTCCTAAAGCCACGCAGGTTACCGACAGATTCCACGTCCAGAAATTAGCTTTGGAAGCATTGCAGGAAATTAGAATAAAACATCGCTGGGAAGCTATGGACTTTGAAAATCAATCGATACTACAAGCCAAATTAGAAAACAAAACATACATTCCCAAACTTTTACCCAACGGAGATTCTGTTAAACAGTTATTAGCCAGAAGCAGGCATCTGCTTTATAAATCTAGAGAAAAGTGGACGCAGAGCCAAAAAGAAAGAGCGCAGATGATATTTGACTTGTATCCTGAGGTAAAAACAGCTTATAATCTAAACCAACAGCTTCGAGGCATTTACAACAATAACAATGACAAACATATTGCCATGACCAAACTGGCTCATTGGTATAGAAATGTAGAGGAGTCAGGGGTTAAAAACTTCAATATTCTGCTCAATACAATAACGGTTAATTACCAGTCAATCTTAAATTACTTTGATAACAGAAGCACAAATGCATCTGCTGAATCTTTTAATGCTAAAATAAAAGCTTTTAGATCTCAATTTAGAGGAGTGAGAAATATAGATTTTTTCCTTTTTAGATTATCCAATCTTTTTGCCTAATCCCCAACTTTTGCACCTGATCCATAAAAAGTTAAAAAGCATAACAAAACTTCCTAACCTAAAAAAGCCTGCAAAATATATACTTTGCAGGCTTTCATTTTTTTAGTGACCATGGAGGGATTTGAACCCTCACGCCCTTGCGAGCACCACCCCCTCAAGATGGCGAGTCTACCGTTTCTCCACATGGCCGAAAATAAAAAAGGTCAAGTAAATAATTACTCGACCTTTTGTGACCCGACTGGGGCTCGAACCCAGGACCCCATCATTAAAAGTGATGTGCTCTACCGACTGAGCTATCGAGTCATAATTTTATTGCTTGAATGCGGGTGCAAATATAATGTTTTTTTTTAGAGTTTTCCAAGAAAAAAAAATTTAAATTTGTTTTTTTAAATTAATAATTGTTAATTCGTTTGTTTTTTGGGGTTT
>JAUPVT010000019.1 GCA_030916885.1 Chlamydiota bacterium | reverse complement strand
AAAAATATCCTATACGCGCCTACTTGGCAAGACTATGAAAAATCCAGCTCATTTTTCTCAATGATTGATTTTCTGATTGAACAAAAACCGGGCAAATACACACTACTCATTAAACCC
This sequence comes from Chlamydiota bacterium, assembly GCA_030916885.1. GTDB lineage: Bacteria > Chlamydiota > Chlamydiia > Chlamydiales > Rhabdochlamydiaceae > Rhabdochlamydia. The sequence continues at coordinate 4,027 of JAUPVT010000019.1, read as the reverse complement.
CATCCTAATTTGAGATTACAAAATCTCTTTCTTGTAGAGGAGTTAGAGGAAAAATGCAAAAACCTTCCCAGTGTATATTTTATTTCAGATCCAATACCTATTTATCCTTTATTAAATCATTGCGATCTATATATTGGTGACCGCTCTTCTATTGGTTATGATTTTTTATATGTGAATCGGCCTATGTTTTTTTTAAATCAGAATGATCTAAAAGAACCTCTAAGCACCTATCTCTTTCGCTGTGGACAAGCCATTTCTCCTCAGCATTACTCTAACATCTACTCTTTAATAGATCAGATACAGCAACAAGAACTGTTATCTATTAGAGAAAAGGTCTATCAATATGCTTTTGCCTCTTGCTCACTTAAAGAGCTCAAAAAAACCATCTTTTATGCATTAACTAAAATCAAAGACCACCAGATATAACTGGTGGCCTTTAATTTTAGCTATAGACTTTCTACGTTAGAAGCTTGTTCTTGTTTATCTTGTTCTTGTACAATAATCTCTGTACCGGACGACTCATTACTATCATCTTCTGCAAATACTACGCCATGTAAAGAAATCACAGCTGCTAGTAAAAACCAAATGCTACTTTTCATAATATCAAGTTCCCCCATTTTTACGTTTTTTTTCCAAGCAATACAAGGCCTAATGCCTTGACTCTCATTGCTTGGAATTTTTAATAATTTTTATTTTTTTTGCAATATTTTTTATTAAAAATTCAAGAAGGATTATATCTATTTCAAGGCAGGAAGAACACATACAAAATTGAGCTCATCAAAACTTCCTACTGTTGCCATAGCTTCTAAATGATAAAAACACTGACCTTCTTGTAGAATATCTACCTTAGAAACTACCCCAACATGCAGACCTGCAGGAAAAATACCATCTAATCCCGTTGTGATTAAAAGATCTCCAATATTTAACAAAGCAACAGAAGATAGTCTAGAATCTTTTTCATAGGTAAGACCAGAGCGTAAATCTCGAGCAGGTCCTTCTTTGTCTGAAAAATCATAATTAAATCCCGTTCCTTTTAAGAAAGATCCACAAGAGCGCCATAACGGCCGTCCTGTCCCCTGCAATTCCCCTTTGGCTAAATACATATTCTGATTCACAGGAGTAAATTGAGCTTTGAGTCGAGTAAGCACTGTAATGGCTTCTTGTATCTCTTGAGAGCAAGTACTGTTAGTACTTTTTTCCAAGGAAAAAACTAAAGCATTGAGTTGTTCTAGCAAAAAATGATCCTGTTGTTTGCCTCTAGCAGCTCTTACTGAAATGGTGAGACGATTATCGGTAATTAAACGTACACGACTTTGTTTTTTATGGATGAGATCAATCACTCCTACTACAGAATTACCGATGAGAACAGGACTATTTTTAGCAATCACTACTTCTTGCAGATACTTATTATCAACTTCTCCTACATTTATCCAAATATAGTTACTCCAACTTCCAGGCTCACGAAAGATGACCTTAGCAGGAATCGCTCTAGCTTTTAGTTGCAAAACTTTCATGATTTCTTGATATCGACGCTGTAAGAACAGCTTCTCACTTTCTTGAGGACTTCCATTGCTCATAGACTTGAGCAAATCCATTTGTTCGTGTATGCGATCTTCTGATAAAAGCCACTCTCGAATATGATCAACTTGCAAACGAAGTAAATAGTTATCTTGCTTAAGCGCTTCTATTTCTTGTTTTGCAGCAGATGGTGGGGAAAGATTGAGAGGATGGGTTAACAAATAGATGCGATCCCAAAAACAGGAAAAAGCACTGATTGCGATCTGGCGCAATACAAGAGATGTGTCTGGAGAAAAAGAAAATAGCACAAAAAAAATTCCAATGAGAAATATATAAGAACGATAATCTATTTTTCGCATATAACATCTAATAAAGATTGTGCTACATATTCTATATTGCCTGCATTTAAACCACAGAAATTCATTCTACCATTTTCTGTCATATAGATCGCATATTCTTCTTGCAATTGCTTAACTTGGGAATGATTTAGTCTGATTAACCCAAACATTCCTATCCCTTTTTTCAAATAGGTATGATTTTTAAAATAAGCACATAGAGAATGGCGCATTTGATGCATTCTTTTACGCATAGAAAAGAGCTCTAATTCCCACTCTTTTTTCAAATCACTACTCAAAATGTGCGCAACAATTTGCGCTCCATGCTTAGGCGGATTAGAATAACTAGTACGTATAATCCTTCTTAACTGACTCATAATGCTTTTTTTTATAGAGCAGTTTTCAACAAGAATCCATAAAACCCCTACTCTTTCCGCATAGAGACCAAAGTTTTTAGAACAGGAAAAGGCAACAAGCATTTCTAATCCTTCTTCTGCAAACATTCTGATCATTGCACGATCTTTTTCTATGGACTCTCCTAGTCCTAGGTAAGCACAGTCAAATAAAGGAATGATTTTCCTGTCTTGACACACTTTAAGTAAGGTCTTAGATTGAACAACGGTTAAATCCATTCCTGTTGGATTATGACAGCAAGCGTGTAAGACCAAGATGCTTTTTTCTTCAATGCGAGAGAGAAATTGTATGAGTTTTTCAAACTCTATATAATGATTGGATTTATCATAATAAGGATATGAATAGACTTGTAAACCACAATTCATAAAAATTCCTTGATGATTGGGCCAAGTAGGATTGGAGACATAAACCTTAGAAGAAACTTCTTGTTTTAAAAAAGTACCCGCTAACCTTAGAGCTCCTGTTCCCCCAATTGCTTGCACAGCAGCCAATCTTTCTTGATGAGTAGAAAAAAAATCAGAGCCAAATACCAATTTTCCAACTGTCTTAAGAAAAAAAGGGTCTCCTTCAATCGGAAGATAAGTCTTTGTTTTTTCACTCTTTAATAGATGTTTTTCTGCTTTTTCTACACTTGGCAAAATCTCTGCGAGCAAATTTTCATTTTTATAAACACCCACTCCTAAATCTACTTTACTTTTACGTGTATCTGCTTGATAGTTAGTATTTAACTGAAAAATAGAGTCGGGTAGTAATAGTGGTACTTGATCGAATACACCCATATTCTGCTCCTTTTTTCTGCATTTTATGCACAGGAGCTTTTTTGAAAATACAATAAAAAACAAAGTGCTTATCTAAATTAGATTGATCAGAATCAACTATTAAAATAAACTTTTTATCTCTTTTTATAAAAACCCTGATTCGGAGTCTACTGTAGAAACAACCATTTTTCGTAGTAGGTAACCAGAAGCAAGAGAAAAAGAGATACATATTATGACTACAGATTCTTTTAAAAAAGAAACCCTTTCCTCTAAATTGTTTTCTTCTGAAATTTCAATACAATTAGTACAGATTTCTTTTTAATCTCTATTTGTTGTTTTGTATTTTAAAGAACCTTGTTCTTGAATTAAAGAAACCACGAAATCATTTATATACCATTGATGAATAACTTCCTTGGTTGTTACAGAGCCTTTACCTTCTATTCCACTAGTAAAAAAAAAGGTTGTTGATGGAAGCCAGAAGTAATTGAATTAAGCGGACCAATGCTTAAACAAAACCAACCAAGTTAATTTTTAATGTTTCTTCATCCAATTAAGTGCTTTATTAACCAAAGGTGATGTTTTCAGATCTATACTTGTGTTAATGTTCAAACCGTATAGCATTTTTAGAACTTGAAAAATTTAAAACAGAAACACCTATTGAACGGTCAAAAAACCCAAAGATATTTTTATTCAGGAAAAAAGAAAAAACACACGTTAAAAAGCCAAGTAATAGTAGATAAAAAAAAATCGGAAGATGATTTGTACTGCATTTGCTAACGGTAAATGCCATAATTTCCGTTTATTTAAAGAATCTCAAACAAAAATCCATCCAAAAACCAAGATAATTACAGATACAGGATATCAAGGTCTTCAAAAGATCCATTTGAATACAAATATTCCTAAGAAAAAAACAAAAAACAGGCCCCTGTCAAAGGAAGATAAAAGAAGTAATAAACATCAATCCAGTGAATGCGTGTTAAATGAAAATGTAATTGGAATGCT
>JAUPVT010000018.1 GCA_030916885.1 Chlamydiota bacterium | reverse complement strand
TAAGATATTAAATCTACTTCCTTCGCTAGAATTTTTAAGCTTAGAAATAGATTGGTCATCTAATCGTTATGAGTGGAAACAGCTAAGCCATGTATTTATCGAACATTCGAATTTGAAATACTTAGATTTTGGAACGACACCACTTGATACAGAGGCTTATTCTGCTTTATCAGAATTGCTGGATAAAAATTACCGCATAAAGGAAATTAATCTACCAGAGCCTGTGGATAATTGGGCATTGATGGAAATTTATAATCAGATCAATCAGCGCTTATCGGAGCCTTGCTGGATACGATTTAAAAAAGAACAATTATCACAAGAGAGGCTACTGGATGTAGCACTCGAAGCTTTAGCCGAGGTCAATGAAGTTAGAGTTATACAACAAAAAAGAAACTTAGATTATGGAGAAGAAGGGCATAAATCGAGATTTAATACATGTTTTGAATTTTTGTTAAGCAGTCAAAGAGAGTTGGCACTATTAAATTGTGAAAAAGAAATGTGGCTAGAGGAAATCTATGTATTCCCGAAGGTCTATGGAGATTATAGTGCTTACGTGAAAGAATATTCTGCCTTATTTCAATTGCATTTGGATACATTCATTTCAACGCAAGGAAAAACAGTGGGTTATCTTTTACTTGAAAAGGCATTGGAAACAAAAAATGCAAAAGCCATAGAGGCTTTACTTAAAGCTAACGTGAACTTATTTGAAATACCCCCTAATAAAGAACCTTTTTTAAAGAGAGCGCTACAAGGGAGGAGACGCTGCGCTATAAAGAAACTATTGCTTGCTCACATTAGAAAAAATTCGAGTTTGATGGAGTTAGTCGTAGGGCATTTCAGTGAACACTCGGCGCTGCATGATGTTTTGAAGGAGCTGATAGACCACCTCAGTCAATATGGGGATATATTAATCCATAAAAATGATTTGCCAGGCTTCCTATCCTTTACAAAAGATATCATCAATCTATGCCGAAAAATGTTTGATCTTAAACCTCCTTCCGAGAAAAGAGGTGAAGAATACGCAGGATTTCAGCTGGGTCTCTATGAAAGTATACAAGTAGCTACCGTGAATGGACAAGAAAGACCTAACCCTGATTCCTTGTCTCATATGCAGAAAATTGTGCGCGAAATGATAGAGAGGTCCTCAAGCGCGTTACTAGGTTTTGCTAATGGATCCGAACTACATATCCCAATACAGATTATATTAAAGAAACTGGATGTAGAATTAGGAAAGATCACTGGAATAACAAATGATCCCATAGAACAGGCCAAGATCATAGCAGAACAGCGTAATGATCTAGCGAAAAAGAGTAATGCTCTTCAGGAAAAAGACGCGACTATAAATAACCTTATAGAAGGGATGGAGAGACAGAAAGTGGAGATGGAAGCGAAGCATGCAGAAGAGCGAAAGGTGATGCAAGCGGGACGAGTTCAAGAACGAGAGGAGATGCAAGCGAAGCATGCAAGAGAGAAATTGGAGCTGGAAGAACAAATTGAAAGGCTAAATAATTTACTGGAGCAAAGTAGAATGATGAATCGGAATACCCTGCCGGAAGAAAGACCGAGAAGCAATGCTTATTTTTTTTCTGGATGGTAGTGTCATTGAGCAGGATGTTACTCAAGGAGAGCATGTTAAATAGCTTATTGCAGGGTATAGGGCAGCGCCTGGCGAAAAAACCTTTTACCTGGATGTCATGGTGGCGTGATAAAAGATGGAGTTCGGTCTTTTTAATTACTCCGACATTAAGTGAAGAATCCCCTCTGTGGAAGCGAGATGAGGCGAGCTTAAGTAGTCTGCGGTTCTTTGGTTTAGAACCGCAAGCACTACACGCTGAGCTTCAACATTATTGGAAAAAACCCTTTTGGCAACGGTGGTGGTTAAGTTTATTTACTTCGATTAATAATAAGCGCAAGGTCTATGCTTATTATCAACGCTGTCTTGCTTTTGCTGAAGTGGAGAAACAACATGGCCATACAGGTTCTATTGCTAAAAGCAGTGGACAAGAACGAGCTATCTTTTTAGATCTGTTGGCTTGGTTTGATCGAGATATAAAGCAATGTGAGAAGAGGTTAGAACAACATGCGGGTGATTTAAATTGGTTACAAAATCGATTTACATCGATATTAAGTCAATACGAACAAAAAACAGAGCAAAGACTTTTAAAGTGTATGGACAAAAAATTAAAAAAGTTACCGGCGGTACGAAGTCGAATAAAAAAGGAATCTCAAGAGTTGGTTAAGCTTATGCGTGATTATTTACTATCAGGGTCATTCTTTCCCGAACAAACTAGCGCTAACAACGATGGGGTAGCAGAGCCTAGTGCTGTATCGGATAGCCAGGAACTGGTTCACGTAGGCCTTGCGGCCGGCACAAGAAATACGCGGACGATACCTTCTATTGGAACAGATCTAGGTAATATGAGAGTGCTAGGTGATTGGGTTAGCTTGCAACGAGAGGCGATAACAAGCTTATTAGAGAAAGAAAGGTATACGGAGATAAAAATATTATTAGAACAAAGTCTCAATAATATAAGAGATATGATAACTCCGCAGATAGAGGATTATCAACAACTGATCAAGCAAGCCCGGCAAGGTAAAGTTGAGTGCGAGGAAGCCATAAAATGCTCAGAAGATCTACAACTCCGATTAATAAGCGTCTTTCGAAATAGTGTCTTGTTGTTTCATCCGGACCAATCAAAGGGAAACAATAATTTAATCCGAATCCGAACGGAGTTATGTCAAGAATTCAATCAACTCTCAGAGAATTCACGGAAAACGCTGATAGAAGGTTTAGAGACACTGAAGAATTGTATTCCCAAGCGGGGATCAAGGTGCCTAAATATTTGGGACGAAATGAAACGTGATCGCGAAGAATTACAACGTAATCGTGAAGAAACCAAAGCCAAGGTTGAAAAAGCGATAAAAAATCATGAAATATTTATGGCGGAGCTAGACGCACAGCTAGCACAGCGAGCGCAAGAGCGAGCACAGCAGGAACAAGAGCGAGCGCAAGAGCGAGCACAAGAGAAGGTGGAGTGGGATGCGAAAATTGCAAGAATGAAAGAAAAAATTGAAAGATTAAGCGATTTGTGGACAGAAAATATGACAATGCATCACTCGTCAGAAGAAGCGATGTC
>JAUPVT010000017.1 GCA_030916885.1 Chlamydiota bacterium | reverse complement strand
CTCCTAGTCCATTACACGTATTGCAGCATACATAATTTGTAATGCTAGCTTCTTTTTCTACTCCTTTTACAGCTTCTTCAAAGGAGAGTGTAATATTTACTTTTTTACTTGCACCTTGAGTTCCCGTTTCTTCCGATCCTTCTCCGAAAAAGGAATCAAAAACAGAACCGCCCCCACCATTTCCACCAAACGCATGCATGAACGTGCGTAGGGCTTCTTCCATAGAAGAAAAACCCCCAGCAGAACCTGAAGATCCAAATCCTGCTGCCCTTGGATCATGGGTGCCGTATTGATCGTATTGGCGCCTTTTTTTTTCGTCTCCTAGCACTTCATAAGCTTGAGAGATTTTTTTAAATTTTTCTGTAGCTTCGGGATTCCCTTGATTTTTATCAGGATGATACTGAAGAGCATTTTTGCGATAAGCCGCTTTAATTTCTTCCTGGGTGGCATCGCGAGATATACCCAGCTCGTTATAATAATCGGAACTACTCATAATAAATGGGGTATTTTAAGTTCGTAAAAGGCTAGTATAGCATAAAGAATTGGTTTTCTGCCAATAATTTAGCAAAAGAGTCTTTAAAGTGCTAAAATCCTAAAAATCTTTTGGGTTTTTTATATTTTTGTGCAGCTTTTGATTTTGCTCGGCTTTTTACAGAGGGTTTATCATAACAAAGACGTGTTTTAGCTGACTTCATAATGCCTTCTTTATCAACTTTCTTTTTCAAAGCCCTCAAAGCTTTATCAAGAGGTTCTCCGGTGCGGACTTTAACGCTGGGCATGAACAATTTTTCCTTAAGTTACAAATTAATCAAAATCATCTTAAGTTCTTAAAGCTTAAGCCAAAGATAAGAGTCTATTGGCTCTATTTTAAGATTTATCAAAAAAAACTTATTTTTAAGATTTGATATCTAATCATATTAAGAGAAAATCTGCTTATTTTTCAAATCTAAAAATCTTAAAGTCCTATATGGGAGGTGTATGATGATAAAATATTTTTTTATTTTCTGTGCTCGGAGAGAGTTTGTTTAATAAAGGTAAGAGAGCCTGAGGATTAACAGTAGGTAAATAGCAAGGAATAGAAAAGCCAAAAGAGCTGTCAGAGATAATATAATCGCTGTCTATGATTTTTTTACAAATTTCCAGGTTTTCTATAAGCACCGGCTCTTCGCTCTCAAGAAAATTTTTCTTTTGTATTCCTTTCATCACTAAAAACTGGCCTGATTTATTAGGTAGTAAAAAACTAAAACGACCTAAATGAGAAGGTAGATAGGTCAATGGTGAGTAAAAAGACTGCAAAACAATCTTTAATCCAAAACTCAAAGTTCTAGCAATAGTTACTCCAACTCTTGTGCCTGTGTAAGAACCCGGGCCTATCCCAACGGCAATTTTATCTATTCTTGGATAGGAAGTTAGAAAACTCTTAATGATTGGGAAAAAAGATTTAGATAGTTGATTTTCATGTACATAGGAATGACATTCACAGATTTTATCTGCTTTTGCCATAGCAATTAACGCAATCTTGGAACTGGTGTCTAAAATAAGAGTATACATTTTTTATGGAAAATTTGATTTAGGTTAACAAAAATGACTAAAAATCACACCACTTTTAAACAATATTTCCATCTATAAATAGTTTGCTTTATTGCGCATATTTTCTAGAGCTGATAAATTGATGGCCTTTTATTAATAGTGCATTCGATGTAATCCCAGTTAGGAGATCATTTTTTGGATAGTCAAAAAGAGCAAGCCGAGATTTTAAATGAAGAAAAAATGGAAGAAGCATTAGTCGAAGCTATGCAGAAATCTGTAAAAAATGAAAAAACAAGAAGCAAGAATGCTGAGTCTTTTCCTCATGAAGTATTTGTAGTTCCTCTAAGTCGCCGTCCTTTCTTTCCGGGTATGGCTGCACCTATTGTAGTTGAGCCAGGAGCTTTTTACGAAATCCTCAAGTTAGTGGCCAAGTCAGAGCATAAATGTATGGGTTTATTTTTAACTCGTAATGAGAATGCAAATATTTATAAAGTGGGCTTCGATGATTTGTATCAAGTAGGTGTATTAGCGCGTGTTTTGCGGATTATTCCTATGGAGCAAGGCGGGGCACAAGTAGTTTTAAATATGGAAAAACGTATTTCTATACGTAAGCCTTTTAAAACTCTTAAGTATCTCAAAGCACAGGTGACCTACCATCATGATGAAGTGAAACAACTTTCTAAAGAGCTAAAAGCGTATTCGATTAGTATTATTACAACCATTAAAGAGCTTTTGAAGTTAAATCCTTTATTTAAAGAAGAACTGCAAATTTTTTTAGGGCATTCTGACTTTACCGAGCCCGGGAAATTAGCTGATTTTGCAGTAGCCTTAACAACAGCTAGCAGAGAAGAACTGCAGGAAGTGCTAGAAACTTTTGATTTACAAGGTAGAATTGATAAAGCATTGCTTTTATTAAAAAAGGAAATTGACTTAAGCAAACTGCAAAATAGTATTAATCAGAAAATAGAAGCCAACATTTCAGAAGCTCAACGTGAATTTTTTCTCAGGCAGCAACTAAAGACTATCAAAAAAGAATTAGGTCTAGAGAAAGATGATAAAACCTGTGATGTAGAAAAATTTGAGGGGCGCTTAAAAAAAAGAGTGGTTCCTCCTGATGTTATGCAGGTCATTGAAGATGAAATGGAAAAGTTAGGTGTATTGGAAGTCCAATCAGCTGAATATGCGGTATGTCGAAATTACCTAGATTGGCTAACGATTATTCCTTGGGGTATCTATAGTGAAGAGAAGCTAGATTTAAAAATTGCAAAAAAAACACTCGAGAAAGACCACTATGGACTCAATGATATTAAGGAAAGAATTTTAGAATTCATTGCTGTAGGTAAACTCTCTGGTGGAGTAAAAGGGAGTATTATTTGTCTAGTTGGTCCACCAGGAGTGGGAAAAACCAGCATTGGAAAAAGCGTTGCAAGAGCTTTAAAAAGGCCTTTTTATCGATTTTCTGTAGGCGGTATGCGTGATGAGGCGGAAATCAAAGGACATCGCCGTACCTACATTGGGTCTATGCCAGGAAAACTTGTTCAAGCGCTTAAAACTACTCAAGCGATGAATCCTGTAATTATGTTGGATGAAGTTGATAAGATGAGTTCTAGCTATCATGGAGATCCAGCTTCTGCTTTATTAGAGGTTTTAGACCCAGAACAGAATAAAGATTTTCTAGATCACTATCTTGATGTTCGTTGCGATTTATCCAATATTTTATTTATTGTCACAGCAAATATCCTAGACACAATTCCAGAACCTTTAAAAGACCGCATGGATATCCTGCGTTTATCAGGGTATATCTCAGAAGAAAAGATACAAATTGCTCAAAAATATTTAATTCCCCGTAACCGCAAAAACATGGGGTTAAAAACAACGGATATTAATTTTACGAAAGATGGAGTTGCTCAAATTATCAATGGATATGCACGAGAAGCAGGTGTCCGCAATTTAGAAAATTATATCAAGAAAATCATGCGTAAAGTAGCTGTTTCTGTTGTCAATGCGCAAGAAAAAGAGACAGAGTGTAAAAAAATTTCGATTTCTGAGAGTAATGTAAAAGATTTTCTAGGGAAACCCATTTTTACAACAGACCGTTATTATGAAAGAACTCCTGTAGGTGTGTGTATGGGACTTGCCTGGACCTCTTTGGGAGGTGCTACTTTGTATGTGGAAGCAACTAAAGTGAATGCAGAAAAGACGGAAATGAAATTAACAGGACAAGTAGGAAATGTAATGAAAGAATCCTCTCAAATTGCTTGGACTTTCTTACATAGTCAGGTGAATCGATATATTCCAGGTGGTAGCTTTTTTGAAAAGTCTCAGGTACATCTACACATCCCTGAAGGAGCTACTCCAAAAGATGGACCTTCGGCAGGGATTACCATGGTAACGTCTTTGCTTTCCCTTTTAAAAGATCAACCTGTTATAGAGGATTTAGGGATGACAGGAGAATTAACGCTCACTGGCAAGATTTTACCCATTGGTGGGGTTAAGGAAAAATTGATTGCTGCAAAGCGCTCCGGGGCTAAAGTATTAATTTTCCCATCGGAAAACCAACGGGATTATGATGAGCTTCCCTCTTATGTCAAAAAAGGAATACAGATGCATTTTGTATCCCATTATGATGAGGTATTTGATGTCGCGTTTAACAAGTAGTTCTTGTTTTGAAGAAAGTATTTGTAAAAAAGTGATCAAACCTGAAACTCTTCAAGAGACAATAAAGTGTTTACGTGAAGAAGAAAAAACAATTGCGACACTTAACGGTTCTTTTGATCTTTTACATGCGGGACATTTAGAAATTATTTTTCAAGCTTCTTTGCAAGCTGATATATTGATTGTGGCCTTAAATACAGATGCGTCTGTTCAACAGTATAAAGATATAAAGCGTCCAATTATTTCTTTAAAAGAAAGAATTTTACTGGTCGCTGCATTGGAAATGGTTGATTATGTTACCTATTTTAATGAGGTAGACCCTATACAGGTTTTATTGAAAATTCGACCAGATGTCCATGTCAACGGTTCTGAATATGGACAAAACTGCATAGAAAGAGAAACTGTAGTTAGGCAAAATGGTAGAATACACATTGTAGAAAAAATCCCATATTTATCTACTTCTTACATCATTAACAAGATTAAAAAAATATGCGATTAATAGGCCTTTTTGAAACAGAGCAAAAAGCACTGATCTTTCACTCTTTTTTATTACAAAAAGGAATACAAAACTCTTATGAACCCGATAATCCCTCTGCAGAAAAATCTTTTTATCGTATATGGATCCAAAAAGAAGAAGATTTTAAAGATGCTTCAGAGTTTTTTTTGCAGTTCAATCAAAATCCTCAGGACTTTTTTTTTCAAGTAAAAGAAGAACCTAAAAAAGAAGAGATAATAGAACCTTCTGTAGTTGAGGTACAAGCCTCTCAAAAATGGAGGGGGATTACATCTCTTTTCATTTTCATTTGTTGTTTTTTATTTTTATGGAACTCTTTTCAAGAGAGCCAAATTATGAAAAATAAAGGAGCTCTAGCCCTTCAAGTCTCTTTAACACCATTGATGCAAAAGATGCTGTTTGATTATCCAAAAGCCTTTGAGGAGTTAAACCAATTTATTCAAGCTCATCCTATGAAGACCTTCCAAAATGTAGATGAGTTGCCTTTAGAAACCCAATTAGAATTCAAAAGAATAGAAGGGATTCCTTCTTGGAAAGGAGTATTGCAGCTTTTCCCCAACATACGAAAAGAGGGCCTGCAAGCAATAGCGCAAGTTCCGATGCTTGAAAAAATCAGACAGGGACAAATTTGGCGTCTTATTACGCCTATTTTCTTGCATCGCGATTTTTTACACATTCTTTTTAATATGGCTTGGTTTTTCCTGTTTGGTAAGCAACTAGATTTGAAAATAGGTAACAAAAAAATGCTTATATTAGTGCTTTTGATTGCTATAGCTAGTAATACTGCTCAATATATTATGAGCGGCCCTTATTTTATTGGAATTTCAGGAGTGGTAGTAGGAATGGGTGGATTTATTTGGATGCGGCAAAAAAAAGCTCCATGGGAAGGATATTCTGTCCAGAAGAGCGCTCTTTTATTGCTGTTTTTCTTTGTTACGGCAATGGTGGTGTTGGATGGGATTATTTGGGGAATTAGACTATTTTTTCATCTAACGCCTACTTTGCAGATTGCTAATACCGCACATGTTGTAGGAGGTCTTACTGGAGCTTTTTTAGGATATCTTTCTTGGTTTAAAAAAGGTCTTAGATGAGTCAGCATTGCTTAGTTATTTTAGGCTGTTCTAGTCAGCAACATACACGCACCCGCAATCACGGCGCGTATCTTTTACTTTGGAAAACTGAAGGCTTTTTATTTGATCCAGGAGAAGGAACGCAGAGACAGTTTATCTTTGCAAATGTGGCTCCTACTTCTGTAACACGTATTTTTATTAGTCATTTCCATGGGGATCACTGTTTAGGATTGGGCTCTATGTTAATGCGCTTAAACCTGGATAAGGTCACACATCCAGTGCATTGCTATTATCCAGCCAGCGGCCAAATCTATTTTGAAAGATTACGTTATGGGTCGATCTATCATCAGCAGATTGAGATCATTGAACACCCTATTTTTGAAGAAGGGGTTGTCCATGAAGATGAGCAATTTTTGATTCAATCGCGTTTTTTAGAACATGGAATTGATAACTTAGCTTGGCGTGTTACAGAAAAAGATCAAATTAAGTTTGACCAAAAAAAATTACAACAAGCTGGAATTTTTGGTCCTAATGTGCGTCTTTTAAAACAGGAAAAAGAGCTTGTCATTCAAGGAAAAAAAATCAAATTAGAGGATGTAAGTTGGGTTCGCAAGGGAGATGTGGTCTCTATTGCTATTGATACTCTATTTTGTCCAGCTCTTGTGAAGATAGCAGATCATGCTAAGCTTTTTCTCTGTGAAAGTACCTATTTGGAAGCTCATAGCCATTTAGCTGAAAGGCACCACCATTTAACCGCTAAACAAGCAGCTAAAGCTGCTCTAGAAGCTCACGTAGATACATTGGTATTGACCCATTTTTCTGCTCGTTATCAAGATCTAAATGAGTTTTTGCAAGAAGCCTCTAGTATTTTTCCTAAAACAATTGTGGCAGAGGATTTGAAGGTCATTCCTTTTTAATCCTCAAGGTCTTTCATAATAAGAGTAAGCTCTTGAATAAGCATCTCCAAGCGATTTGGATATTTTGTGAAATTATGCAAAACCAAGCCTAGATTAGCATCTTCTTCTATTTTAAAATCAGTTGCTGCTTTTAATAAGCTAGTTTCAGAAGTATTTTGGTTATATAAGGACTGATATAAGATATTATGCATAATATAGGCTGTATCTTTTAAATCTTCTGAGAAGCTCCTAGAGCTTTCTTCTATTTTTTCAATAAGAGAATTTAGCTGTTTTACTGCATATGCAAACTCCTCTAGAAATTGAGGATCTTTTGTTTTAACAGCATCTAAAGATTGTAATTTGGTTTTAAATTGCCCAATGCTGTCGTAAAGCTGTTTTTGTATTTTTTTGATCGGATCTTGAAAAGGCAATGGAGAAGAAGGAAAGGAACCAGTAATTCTAATCATTTTAATTCTCTTCTTTTTTTTCTTTAAACTTGCGCATGAGTTTTCTTTCCTCTAAAAAGTTTGTTTGTGTAGGCCATCCTGCAATAGGGGATAGCTTCAAAATACACTCCTTGTTTATTTTTAGTGTATCGCGCTTGTTTGGTTATTTGTCAAAAAGAATATTTAATTAAGATTTTTTATAAAACAGATCCCGTTTTTTAAAAAAATATTCATTTAATTTTATAATTAATAAATCGACAATATATCAGTTATTAAAAAGAAAAAATCCAATGATTAAGACTTTGGCTAAAATTATGTACACCACATACCATTACTAAATAAAAAGTGAATTCAAAAGCATGACATCTAGCAATACGATGTCTCTTTTAAACTTAAGAGATATAAAGTTGTTTAATGGTTTTGCTAGTCCCATTAAGACAGACGTGAATCTGAAACAAATGATATGTAAAAACACCCCGGGAATCAGCTGTTTAGCAATTGTAAGTCTTTAGTTTTCACATCTTTTCTGGTTGCTAATCACAGCGGCTACAATCGCAAAAGCTGAAGCTACATTGAGAGATTTCTTGAAACCATAGAGAGGGATTTGTAGAGACTGATCAGCCATAGACAGTGATTTGTCGGAGAGCCCATATTCTTCATTTCCTAATAAAAGGGTAAATTTTTTAGGAAAAGTGCAGTTAAATATTGAAGGAGCATTGGGAACCGTTTCTAGCGCAATTAAAGGTTTAGGAATCTTCTCTAAGGGTATATTTTGATGACAGGTTACTTTGTCAAAGGTAAACATCGAGGTTTTTTGTACTTTAGGGTTATCGATATAAGGTGTTTGCTTGGCAAAGTAGATAGGCCCTAAACGAAAGGCTTCTACTGTTCGAATAATACTGCCTACATTAAAAGCAGAACGAATATTATCGAGATAAACACTTGCTTGTAAAAAAGGAATATTGGAATCTGTATCTGATTTTTGATGCTCTGTCAGTAGGTTGTGTTCTTGCAAGGACTGTCCTGTTTTCTCTAAGTGAAAATGATAGCGATCAGAAAGAGCTTTTATATCTTGTAGATTAAGTAGGGGTAACTCTAGCCAGGCTTCTATGCGGCGGTAGAATATATCTCTAGTTTTGAGATGGTAGTAAGCGCGCAGAGCTCTACCAGCCCAAGTATGACGCATTTTTACAGATAGCTCAAGAAACTCTGTTTCTGTATAACTTAAGCATCTATTTAGTTGCTCTAGCTGCAAGATACCCCTCCAGATTACCTTCAAATATATAGGGTTTTGCAGTTTCAAATGCGATGATTTTATTGGTTGCATTGTTCAATAGATCACGATCATGGCTAGCGACAATGACGGTGCCTTTGAAATCTTCTAAAGCCCAAGACAGAGCAGATACCGCTTCTAAATCTAAATGGTTATTTGGTTCATCTAATAATAAAACATTGTAGTTACACAACATAATACCACCTAAGATTAACCTAGCGGTTTCTCCCCCTGATAGATGCGAGATCGATTTAAAAGCATCATCTCCAGAAAAAAGCATTTTTCCTAAGATGCTGCGTATGTCTTGATCATTGATTCCCTCTCTTCTGTTTTTAAGCCAATCAAAAGCTGTCATATTGCTTTTTTTATCGATTACTTCCGAGTGATTTTGAGGAAAATAACCAATTTGAACTTGATGTCCTATTTCAATAAATCCACTGTCTAGAGGTAGTATTCCTGATAAAAGCTTGATGAGAGTTGTTTTCCCTTTGCCATTATTTCCAATTAATCCAATTTTATCTCCTCGACTTACTTCAAAATTGAGATGATTGAAGACAAAATTCTCATCATAGGATTTGGAAATATCTTTTACTTTGAAAACCGTTTGTCCCGAGACTTTTTCTGGAGGATAGAAACGAATATAAGGGCGTTGAATATTAGATTTTTTCAACTCTTGAGGCTCTAGTCTCTCAATTTCTCGTAGACGAGATTGTACTTGGCTAGCACGTGTTCCTGCGCTAAAGCGTGCTACGAATTCTTTGAGTTGAGCTGCCTTTTTCTCTTTTGATTTGTTTTCTAATTCCGTTTTTTCACGGAGCGATGTTTTTGCAACTAACATATCGTTGTAATTACCAGGATAGACAATGATGGTTTCATAATCTAAATCAGCAATCTGTGTTGTTACAGCATTTAAAAAATGGCGATCGTGACTTACGACAATTAGTACTCCATTATAATTGTGTAGAAATTTCTCTAGCCAACCAATAGATTCTAAATCGAGGTGGTTGGTGGGTTCGTCTAATATAAGTGCTTCTGGATTGCCAAATATTGCTTGGCAGATCTAAACTCGTAACTGCCTATCAGAGGGAAGGGAATGCATTTTTTTATGATGCCAT
>JAUPVT010000016.1 GCA_030916885.1 Chlamydiota bacterium | reverse complement strand
TGACACTTCTTTTAAATTCTCAGTCTCTTTCTAAGTCATTTGGAACTAAGACTCTATTTACCAATCTGTCAATTAGCATCTTCATCAAAGACCGTCTGGGACTGATTGGCCCTAATGGTTCTGGAAAATCCACTTTTTTGAAAATTTTAACAGGACTAGTGAACCCTGACTCTGGAGAGGTTATCTCTAAAAAGGGATTAAAAATTGGCTACGTTCCACAATCCTGTGAATTTCCTTCTATACCAGTTGAACAAGTTTTAATGAATTCTTTAGCAAAAGAAAATCTTACAGACTATGATAAACAATTACTTATAGAAACCTGGCTTAGTAAAATGGAGTTTAACAAAAAATATCCAGTAACAGCAGATTTGCTTTCAGGAGGTTGGAAAAAAAGACTCAGTGTGGTTCAACAGTTGATTCTATCCCCTGATCTTTTACTGCTTGATGAACCAACAAACCATTTAGATCTTGAAGGGATCCTCTGGTTAGAAAAACTTCTTATTAAAGAAATCCCTTCTTATGTTTTAGTTAGTCACGATCGATATTTTTTACAAAATGTAGTCAATCGATTAATAGAAATCAATTCCGCTTATCCTAAAGGGATGTTTGCCATTGACGGTTCCTATGCTAATTTTTTAGCTAAAAAAGAACAGTTTTTACAAGGTCAGCTTCAGCAAGAGTGCTCGCTTGCTTCTAAAGCGCGTAGAGAAGAAGACTGGCTACGTCAAACTCCTAAGGCACGTACAACAAAAGCACAATCAAGGATAGCTACAGCAAATGAAGTATTACAAAATTTAACCGTTGTCCAAGACAGAAACCGTCAAAAAAAAACAAACATTTGTTTTTCTTCAACTCAAAGAGAAACCAACAAGCTGCTTGTAGCTAAAAATCTTTCTAAAAAAATGGGTGATAAAACACTTTTTGAGCATATGGACTTTACCTTGAGCCCTAAAACTCGGATAGGCTTAATGGGTCCTAATGGTTCTGGGAAAACAACTCTTTTACGTATTCTTGCAAAAGAGCTTCTTCCCGATCTTGGAACGATTAAAGAAGCCGAAGGAATTAAAGTTGTATACTTTGATCAACATAAAACACAACTTCCTGATCATATTACCCTTAAAGAAGCGCTCTCTCCTAATGGAGATTACATCTTATTTCGAGGACAATCCATCCATGTAAATGGTTGGTGTAAACGATTTTTATTTTCGCCTGATTTATTAAATATGCCTATTGGCTCTCTTTCCGGTGGAGAAAAAGCACGCATCTCTATTGCACATCTTATGCTTAAGCAAGCAGATATTCTTTTGCTAGATGAGCCAACTAATGATCTGGATATTCCTACTTTAGAGAGCCTAGAAGAGAGTTTAATCGACTTTCCTGGAGCTATTGTATTAATTACTCATGACCGCTGCATGCTTGATCGGGTTTGCAATTGCTTACTTAGTTTAGGAGAACTTAATCAAACCACTCTGTATCCAGATTACGCTCAATGGCAAACAGCCAAAAAAAACCAAGTCATTCTTAAATCTAAAGAAAACAAACAAATCCCTATTACTAAACCAAAACTCTCTTATTTAGAACAAAAAGAATACCAGAAAATTGAAAAAAAAATTGAACTTTTAGAAGAAGAGATCAAACAACTCAATCAATTACTAGAAACAACAATAAATACAAATGACCTCACAGAAATATGTACAAAGATTACTTTAAAGGAAAACCAAATTGAGCAAATCTATTTACGCTGGCAAACACTTGAACAGAAAAAATAAATCTGGAAATACATGATCCCTTATCCTTACTATTTATCTTTTTTTCTAATAAAACAATCAAAAAATAATATCTCTGGCCAACCGCTTGTTTTATCTTTAAGCACTCTAGAAAAAAGAATCGTACAACAATTTAATGATCAAGTTCCCATAGAAAAGATTTCCCAAGAATTAGAAATAAGCATTCCTGCTACATGCAAAATAATGAAAAAAATTTACAAGTTATATTAATGCAGAAAAACCTCTAGGCATCTTTTATCTAAAACCCTATCAGCTAATCTGTTTAAATAAAGAAAAAAATATGAAAAAAAACATAGGATCTAAAGATCGATTGATTCGTTTAAGCTTAGCATTTATTCTCATTGTCTGCTCGATCTGGAAAAGTAGTTGGCTTTTCCTAATATTTGGTATGTTCACTCTACTAGAGGCTCTTTTTAGTTGGTGTATTCTGTATCAGATTTTAGGAAAAAATTCCTGTCCTATCAATCGTAAAAAATAATCTTTTATGCTCTATGATTTGATCATTCTAGGGGGGGGAGCTGCTGGTATTTTTGCAGCCATTAATGCTAAATTAACCTATCCAACAGCAAATGTTCTCCTACTTGAAAAAAATGCCCTCTTACTTACAAAGGTGCGTATTTCTGGAGGAGGAAGATGTAATGTAACCTACGCTTGCTTTGAACCTAAACAACTGATTAAAAATTATCCTAGAGGAGAAAAAGAGCTTCTTGGTCCTTTTCATATTTTTGGACCAAGCGATACGATAAAATGGTTTGAATCTAAAGGAGCATTTTTGAAAATAGAAGCCGATGGACGTGTTTTCCCTCAAACAGATCAATCGGAAACAATCATTCAGGCCCTATTACAAGAAGCTCATAGATTAGCAGTAATTATCAAATTAACAGAGCATATTAAAACAATAGAATACAATGAATCTTACTTTACTCTGCACACAAAAAAAGATCAGACCTATCAAACTACAAACCTTCTACTAGCTGCAGGAAGCAGTCCTCAAGGTTATAAATGGGCAGAACAGTTAGGTCATACTATCCAAAGGCCTATCCCTTCACTATTTACCTTTAACTCTCCTACTTCTTCTTTAAAAGATTTAAGTGGAGTCTCTGTTAATCCTGTTCGTCTGCAAATTCTAGGAACAAAACTCTTTCAAGAAGGTCCTATTTTAATTACACATTTTGGTTTTAGTGGCCCTGCTATTTTAAAACTATCTGCTTGGGGATCTAAATATTTACATGAACAAAACTATCAAACCCAGTTAATGATTAATTGGATAACTCTTTCTAAAGAAATTGCTTTTGCTAAATTACAAAAAGCAAAGGCTCTTTATCCTTTAAAAAAACTTTTACAGGAAAACTTATTTGACTTACCTAAAAATCTATGGAAGACATTTTTAGAAATCTTGGGCATCTCCCATAAAAGTCGACTTACAGAAATTCCTTTACAACACTTAAAAAAGCTTGCTCAAAAACTCACCGAAGATTGTTACCAAATTGAGGGAAAAACGACGAATAAACAAGAGTTTGTCACTTGTGGAGGAATTACTTTAAAAGAAGTAGATTTTAAAACAATGCAAAGTAAAATATGCCCTCGACTTTTTTTTGCAGGAGAAATTCTTGATGTTGATGGGATCACAGGTGGGTTTAATTTTCAAAATGCCTGGACAACAGGTTATATTGCAGGAAAATCTCCTCTTTTAAACCCTCTGCACAGGAAAATTTTTAGGAAATGAAGACAATTTTAACCCAGAAAGCAACTCATGGCTACTTAAGAAAAAGTATTTAAAGAACTTTTAGAGCTAAAACTCTAATGATCAACTTAAAAATATATCCCAGATTAAACATACAATACAAAAGATCAGTAAGCAATTTTTTTGTTAATACGCTTTGTGGTATTACGGCTTATGTGAGGCAACCTAAAAAGCCCCGTATTAAGTTATTGGATAAGAAAAGTTTAGATCTAGTTGCTCGCTAATAAATCCAAAACTGAGAT
This sequence comes from Chlamydiota bacterium, assembly GCA_030916885.1. Classification (GTDB taxonomy): domain Bacteria; phylum Chlamydiota; class Chlamydiia; order Chlamydiales; family Rhabdochlamydiaceae; genus Rhabdochlamydia. Next base: position 2,458 of record JAUPVT010000016.1, on the reverse strand, counting down.
CTATAATAGAATGGATTTTTCTTGTATTATCTCTGGATCTGCCCATCGCCCTTGTTTTTTTATGAGCTCAATGAGACGATCATCGGCATTAGCAAAGTCAATGTCTTTCTCAACACAGATTTTCCCAAGGTAGAGGTCTATCTTCCCTGGTTTGGATCCAACATAACCAAAGTCGGCATCTGCCATTTCTCCTGGGCCATTTACAATACAACCCATAATCGCAATTTTCACACCAGGAAGATGTGAAGTACGTGCACGGATACGCTTAGAAATATCTTGCAGATCAAAAAGCGTTCTACCACAACTTGGACAAGAGATAAAATCTGTTTTAAAAGTGCGCTTTCTTGCCGACTGCAAGATAGTAAAACTTAAATTCCTTAAGAAATCGATCTCATAGGGACCTTTTAGCCAGATTCCTTCCCCTAAGCCATCACAAAGAAGAGCGCCTAGCTCTGTAGCGGATCGAATAATAAGATCTTCTTGAGTACAATTATATTTAAAATTTAAAATAACAGGAATTTGCAACTTCTGCTTTTGAAGCCAGTCAAAAAAATTTCTACAGTAATGTAATCGATGTTCTTCTGGTGCTAAAACAATTAGCTCTGGTTGCCTCTCTATAAGCTTCCCCCATTCTACATAGGAATCATTTTTTATGACAACAGCTGAAGAAGATGGTATAAGAGCTAACGTATCAAGGCTAGATGAATTTTCTTCAACTTCTGATAAAGAAACAAGCTTAACTCGACTCTCAATCAAATTGTGGGAAAATATGCTCATTCCCATTTCTTGCAGATTCTGAACGGGAGTATTAAAATCAACATCTCTATCTAAAACAATACAATCAACACTAGTTCTTTTGAGTTTAGGAAGCCCTAATTGAACATCACATCCTAATTTTTTATAAAAACTACGATCTTCTACATCATTCTTATTTACACCAATAAGGACTGTTCCATCTCTATGTAAAGAGATGTTTCTTGGTAGATTAACAATGCGTTGCTCTATCTTTTCAATATTACGATAGGCCTCTTCAAAAGGGGGCATGCCTTGTTGTTTTTCATATTCAGAAGCCAGTACAATAAGACGTTGACAAGGATCCATTTCATACCAAGGATCTTCTGTTAGAGAAACACGAATGGTATCTCCAATACCATCTAAAAGAAGAGAACCGATTCCCATGGCTGATTTAACTCGACCATCTTCTCCTTCTCCTGCTTCTGTAACTCCTAAATGCAGTGGATAATCCCAGTTTAAAGTCATCATTTTAGCAACTAAAAGCCGGCAGGCTAAAATCATTACCTGTGGATTAGATGACTTCATCGAAAAAACAAAATCATGATAATTATTCTTGCGACATACTCTTGCAAATTCCAATGCCGATTCTACCATTCCTTGTGGTGTGTCGCCATAACGGTTCATAATACGATCGGACAAAGAACCATGATTTGTACCTATGCGCATTGCCTTCTTCAAAGCCTTACATTTTTCTACAAGAGGGGTAAATTTTTCTTCGATTTTTTCTATTTCTTTTGCATAAGATGCATCATCATATTCAATGGTTTTAAAAGAAGCTCTTCGATCTACATAATTACCAGGATTTACTCGCACCTTGTCGACAAAATCAACAACACGCATCGCAGCAGGAGGAAAGAAATGTATATCCGCGATAAGAGGAATGGAATATCCTCGTAGAAGAAGTCCATTCTTGATCCCTTCACAAGCATCGGCCTCTTTCATACCTTGAACCGTCACTCTAGCCATTTCACAACCTGTATCAGCAAGCCGAATGATCTGGTCTATTGTAGCTTCCACATCACGAGTATTAGAAGTAGTCATGGATTGAATACGTATAGGATTGTTTCCTCCCATCCCTACATTACCAACCATAACCTCGCGTGTTTTCCATCTCTTTGTTTGATAAATAGATTCGCAATATGTAATCATAGTTTTCAGATTGTATAATTTTTTTAAAAGAAACTAACTAGAGCAAACATGTTTTATCCCTAAAAATTCAAAAGAGATCCATAGAGATCCATAGAGATCCATGTTCGCATCAATTATAGTCTATTGCAAGCTTTAAGCTTTTTTTAAATTAAAATTTAACAAAGAAAAACCTGAGTTTTGGGTTTTCTAACAGGCAACTAGTTCTAAACTTTTCTTATTTTGACTCCATTTATTTTTTGTAAATAACGCTTATACAACATCAAGAGTTTTTTTGTCTTATCTTTCCTATTCTTAATTAATTAAACCTAACATTCAGATAGAAAACTTAATTCACACTTGATAAGACAAAAAGATATGATGATTTGAAACACGTAGCAACCTCTTTTCTTTAAAATTAAAATAATTACTAATATTTTCGGATATAAAAAAACCCTAGTTAAGTCTACTTAACTAGGGCGATAGGAAAAACTTGGCGGCGACCTACTCTTCCATACTCTTGAGTATAGTACCATCG
>JAUPVT010000015.1 GCA_030916885.1 Chlamydiota bacterium | reverse complement strand
AAATCTTGCGTACAACCATGAGTTTTTTTAATCTCTCGCCATTTTTTAACGATTTCTGCAGCAATGGGAGCTGCTTCTTTACCACCGGATTTATTAAATGGTAAATACACTACAATGACAAGTTCTGCTCTATCTTTTATTTTTTGATGCTTTGGGAGAAAAGAGATGCCGGCAAACCAGATATGATCCACTTTAAAAGCAGGGGTTTCTGCATCGATGGTAGATTTATAGAGAATTTCTGCTGTACCTGTTTTCCCAATAAGCTGTCCTCCTTGCAACTCTAAGTAGTTTTTTTTCCATTTAGGATGGCGATTAAGGCTGCGAATAATAGAGGGTCTAGCATTGCCTTTTTCTCCGTTAACCACTTTATACATCCCTTCAAGAAGCATGTTTCGTACTGGATCTGGTAAAGGAATTTGTTGTTTGACGCATGTACTATTCATCCAAATATGCGGCTTTTGTTCTTCTTTTAAACAAGAGGTGAATAAAGGAAAATGAATGCCTATCAATTTTAAATGTTCTTGAAAGGGAAATTGTTGAGTAGAAAAAGGGTCACTATATTCGCGTAAGCGTTCTTGTCCTGCTATTAGCTGCACGATTTTAGGTTTGAGAACGCAGCCTTTATTAGCGATTGTAGAAAGCATAACAGCTGTTTGCAACGGAGTTACTGTTAAAGAGTGCTGTCCAATGGCAAAGGCATACAATCCTGTGCGATTGAATGAAAGATCATTAGGTAATTGCCCAGCAAATTCTCCTGGTAGTTCAATTCCTGTTTTCTCTCCAAATAGAAAGTTTTTTGAAGTCTGAATAAGAGTTTCTGGATCTTGAATATGTTCGCTTGCTAGTAGGGAAAAATAAATGTTACTAGAGCTTTCTATTGCTCTTAACAAATCTGTTTTTCCTATATTGGGATTACTACTGCGTGCAAGTCTGCCTTGTTTGTATAAACGAGTAATAGGTAGACCTTCTTGTGTGTACCCTAAAATTTGTTCATTGCTATTGGGGTTAGCATGCCACTCAATCTGATCGGTTAAAGTAAGCGGGTTTAGATCTTTCCCTTGCTCTAAACGCTCCATTAAAGTTTGATAGGCAACGAGTAGTTTGAACACTGAGCCAAGTGGAGTTGCTTGACGGTAAGCATAAGATTTCCCATAGCCATATCCAGTAGCTGGGTAAAAAGCTGCAGCTAAGTGTTTTTCTAATTGTTGTTTATTGCTTGTCCTAAGCCCTCTATAGCGCCCTAATAAAGGACGATTGAGTTCATTAAAACAACGCATTGTTCTCAAAAATTCAAATTGCAAGTTAGAAGGTAAGGAAGAAAGAGATGTTTTGAGTTCATTTCTACATTTTTGCATAAGAGAGTTCTTTTCTCTCTCTTTGATTGCGCGCTCTAAGTAAGGAATTAGGTGAGCATCTGTTGTCTCTATGGGTTCAAGAATAAAACTTTGAAAAAGAAAAAATCGGTTTTTTTCCCAAAAGATAGAAAAAAGATTTTTTTCTGCTAAGTCTAAGTACTCCGTATAAGGTTTTGCCCATTTTTTTTGACTTTTTTCCTCTTGTCTTTTTTGTTTCAGAAAACTAGTGAAGTGTTGCTCACGCCAAGAGGAAAAATCTAACTCATGAAACCATTGTTTAGCTTGTAATAGCAAAAAATGCTGAATTTGAGAAGAGAGTTGATTCAGGATATAATAATCCGATACCTTAAGATGGCCAATTGCTTGTAATAATTCAGAGGAAAAGGCTTCTTCATTGACCAATAAACGACATAAATCTAGCAGAAGAAGTTTGTCGTCATTATGTTTTATCTCTACTAAAAAAGAATCTAACACCTTTTTAAGTTGCTGTGGGAAAAGATGCTTTTGGATTTTTATTTTTTCATCAAGCGGGAATCGAGAAACTCTATGAGGTGTTGTGTTATATAATGTTGCAAGCAAATGAGGATAGCTTGTTTGTTGCGATAATTCTAATAATTGTTTAGCCGTTTTTTGAAGAGAACATGCTGCATGTAAACTATCAATTCGACTAAAACAATTTTTAATTTCGCTTTTGGGAGCTAGAAGTGCATCTATATAGTGGTCAAGGCAAAGATGTAATTTTTCTTGATAAAACCGATGAGTAAGTGGGTCTATTCTTTCTCTTTCAAGATCTTGATAACCATCCCATATATTGGCGATTAACCTTTCATTTTCTAACCATTTTAAAACAGCCGATGAACCGCTAATAAAATCATTGGGATCAAATCTTGGATAAGAAGCAAAGGCTAAGAGTTCTCCTGTGTTTGGTTCAATAGCTACAATCGCTCCTCCCTTAATCCACGGATATTGCAGTGTGATTTCCTCTGTTGAATCACGCTCTTTTTCATAAATAGTTAATAACCTTTCTGCAAATTCTTGCAGTTCTTGAGATATTGTTAATATAATTCTTTGCCCTGGAGTAGCTTCTCTACCATTAGGAAGAGAGCGTAATAGATTTCCTTTGGTGTCAACTTCATAGGTCTTTTCTCCAATATACCCTCTTAGTTCGGCATCATATACAGCTTCTATTCCTGTTTTCCCTATTAAATCGTTAATCGTATACGCTTTTTCTTGAAGGATTTGTAATCGTTCTCGAACTTGCAAAGGATTAGTAAATCCTTTGGGAAGGATGCAAATTTCATCCGACTCTCTTGAAAAGAGATATTGTTTTAAATATTTTAATTCCTCTGCTATATTATAATATTCTTTTTGATTAATTGCACTCATATAGCCAATGACATCACAAGCGGTTTTTCCATTAGGATAAAACCTCTTTGACCTTTTTTCTGCATAGATACCCGCCCAGTCTTTTTCTAACAGTTTAAGTCGGTAGTATTCTTGTTCTGAAATATTTTTTTTAATAACGAATGGAGTATGTGGAAAAAGAGAAGCTTTTCCATGGATGATGTCTTCAATTTGCACAACATCCATTTGCAGTTCTTTTGCTAAAAGAAAAGAAAGTTCTTTAATGAATGACATCCGTTTATGTACACGAACTAGTTTACCTTGGATATTTTTCTCCCATTTAAAACGAGGGATTTGACGAATATCGGCATAGCGAATAGAGGCATAGTATTGGATTTTATTAGCTGCTAGAGGAATATTAAATCGATCTCGAATAGTGGCGCGTTCAACTCTTTCAATGACAAGTTTTTGTTTAGGTTTAAGCGCTTCTAACTTTTTTTCCTCATGCTGAATAATAGCTAAGTACCAGACTCTAATGAAGATCAGAAACAAAGCTAAAATAATTATATTTAAAATACGATTTACTTTTTCCGGTATTGTATACATAAAACTACTCTAACTCTTATGCTAACTTAACGATACTCAATCTTAAGACTTGGCACAAAGAAAAGGATGCATTTTTTTATAACCTTCAACTTTTAGTTGAAAAAAAAAGACTTCTAGGGAGAATTACACCCGTAAACTTTAAGCGCCTGTAGTTCAATGGTAGAACAGTAGCCTTCCAAGCTACTTGTGTCAGTTCGATTCTGATCAGGCGCTTTCTTATTTT
>JAUPVT010000014.1 GCA_030916885.1 Chlamydiota bacterium | reverse complement strand
GGCGAGAGATTAAAAAAACTCATGGTTGTACGCAAGATTTTATACAAAAAGAAACACTTCTCAAATAACTAGTCGTTATTTCTCCTGTTGATTCATAGACTAGCAGTAAAAAAATTTATGAACCCTATGCATTTCCTCTTTTTCCGTTGACTTTTTAAAAAAAAGTTTTAGTAAGTTTTAACTTAAATTTTATCAGGTGTATAAACCTCAGTATTGAGTTTAATTAACTAAAAATAGGAAAGATAAGGTAAAAAAGGCAGTGCAAAAAATCACAACAAAAGAGGTCAAAAATGGAAAAGCTTGTTGAGTTGTATTGCTCTGTAGATGATTTTAGGAAGGCTTTCAATAAGCAATGGGAACAACATTTAATTACAAAAAACAAATCCTCGAGAGGCCGCATAAGCAGAAATGCTTATTCCTGAAATGATGACAATATCTATTTTATTTTACCAATCAAACCATAGAAACTTCAAATATTTTTACTATAATCACCTTCTGATTTATCTTCGTAAAGAGGTTTCTGCGCTTATTATCTATAGAAGATTTAGCTATCTTCTAAAAAATCTTTTCTTTCCTTTATTTGTCTACCTTATACACAACAAAGGTATATTTTCTGAAGTTGGCTTCATTGATTCAACAAAGATACAAGTTCTCTATAACAAAAGGATGAGGAGAAATAAAATTTTTGCAAAGGAAGTACGTAATCACTGGAGCATCGAAAACAAATTGCATTGGCAGCTTGGTGTTAATTTTCGAGAGGATTTAAGTCGTGTTTTGAATCTTTTACAAAAAGATAAAACAAGCAAGGTCAGCTTACGTAAACGACGCTTTATTGCATCATGTCATAAAGATTATTTATTAGCTCTGCCAGAGATGTAAAGGAAATTTTTCATGCGCTTTCCTACCATTTGTTTTTTTCTTTTAAATTTGATAATACATGTATAAAACTCTATGCCCCTCTGTACAGGACAATTTTTTAGGAGTAGAAAAAAATAGCCCGCAAATATGACCAGAAATCTAGCATAATACTTCCAGAATTAACTCAAATAGGTATTATAAAATAATTTAGTAGAACATTTTGATTGGAACAAGTTTAAAATAACTGTATTAGTCAATTTATTAATAGGGCTATTCGCAGTAAGAACAGTAAACCTATCAGATCTTTCAACCATTTTATATATTGAGGCAAAAATACCATTGAATTACAAGAGTCTTCAAAGGGTTTTTAAATGGCTTATTTCAGTAAATAATTATCATTATTTGACCATGAAATTTGTGGTGCTAATTTTAGATCTTAAAAATAAAAAGAATGATTTAGCTTTAGATAAAACCGATTGAAATCTTGATAAGAAATATATTAATATTCTTACATTGGGTGTTAAGGAGTATCTATTCCCTATTGGAGCACATAAAACCTTTACAAAGAAAAAATGTCCTGTGCAGAGGATTTATAGCAATTTTTTTTAAATTAAACTGTTGTTAATTTTAATCTTTGTGTAAACTTTTTATTAAAAAATAAATTTATATCGTGAATATGAGATGTGCTTCTAGCGTAATTTTAACTGCTATAAATACTTTAAGAAATCCTGATGGTATAGAAAAGAACTGGTCTTATCCTATTGAGTATGTGTCTATATTCAATAGACATGGTTTACAGACTGCAAAATTACGAGAAGTACAACTTCTAAAGTCAGTTATAGGTCAAGTAGCCTCTCTTATTATAGTACCAATAGCAATTGTAGAAACAATTTCTTATACAGCTTTGACAGCTATTTCATTGGTTTTTTATCTTTATACTCACATGCCTTATAGATTTTCTATGAACCTCTTAAAAAGTAGCTCTTTTACCATTGTCTGGGTTTTTTCTAAAATTGAATATTACTGGTTAATAAGTATTGGAGAGGGTCCTCTAGATTGGTTTCAATCAAATCAAGCAAGGCAACATAGATTAGTCTTTCTACTAGTTATCAATGCTATTATAGCTACTACAAGCTTTTTTTTTGGAAAGCATATGCTCCGCAATGAGCCAACACATGAGTCATTTGCTAGGGAAAAAATTAATCCCAGCTGGTTTTTTCGAGATGAAGATAAAGTAGAAATCATTCGACAATACTTACCAAGTGCAACAGAGAATTTTATCCAACATTGTCTACGAAATGGTATAATTTGGAGAGGCTTAATGAGATCGATAAATATTTTGCCTAGTGAATTAGAAAACCATCTTAGAAATCTAGATCGGAGATATAGAAGAGGACCTGTTATTGCTGCAGTTCTTAATGAGGATGAAGAGCAAGATGATGAGAATTATATGTATATTTGTGCAATTAAACTAGAGCCTTTAATAGATCCAGTACAAGATCCCACTGCAATAGGTACAAATCCTGTGCTATATGAAAGAGAGGCTATTATACGCTGGTTGGGTACACATTCCATCTCGCCTTTTACTAGACATCCGTTAATTAGTTCTGAATTGCTAGAAATAGATCAAATGCTTTCAGAAGTTCGAGCAGGGATTAAAGAGCAACAAGAGAGAATAGCAAGGAAAAGAGAAGAAAGGAGAGCTAATAGAGTAGAGATAGCTTAAATATTACGGGTTTTTATGAAGAGCTGGTAAATAAAATATCTTTTTTTAGCTTTTGTATTTTCTGGATATATTTCGATAAGAATACGAATCAAGTAATGATTTTTTTCTCGTAAATGGGTATACCCATACTCTTTTATAATCAGTTTCTTAGAAGAAGAACCCAGTTTTAGAATAAAGGATTTAGGTGGTGAGAGTTCGACTTTCTCTTTTGGACCCTTTGCTGATAGAACAGCTAGAAAAATTTTTTCCTGAGAATATAAGTCTTTTTTAATAACAGAAAATTGGAGATCAGCTAACCTACGTACCTGCAAATCTTGTAGAGATAGATACTCTTTTTGCAAAGCTTTTATAGGTAAATAAGCAAAGGGTAGTAGCATAGTGCTAAGTAAAAATAGGGCAACTAATAGCTCTAGTAATAAGAAAGAGTGCTTTTTGATAATGAGTAATTTCATAATGTTTTCTAATCTACTCGTGAATGCTTTTTTTTGTATAGATTTGACAAAATATCTTTACACATAGTAGTCTTAATATTTTCTTAATAGAGATGGTAATATGCAATTACGTGGAAAATCTCTTTATAATTTGTTGCGGGTAAAACATAACAACAACCCTAAAGCTCAGGTTTCCCCCTGGCAAATAGAGGATTTGCGAGAGCTAACGCTTGCTATTCTATTTAGACGCTTGAAGAAGCTTGATATTTCTTTTGATGAGTTAAGTTTTATAGAACAAGCTCAGCAATTTGATAATCCAGAGGAATTAACTAACCATATATGGGCAAAAGATAAAGAGGGCCAAGCTCAGTGTTATCTTTTGCTGTTTGAACTGTGGCGTAGACTTTTGCCGGAAAATCCACCTATTTCTTTGTTTTGTGATCAATTAGATTGTTTAATAGAGGAATATGACAGAGGGTCTTTAGCGGAGACTGATCAGCTGCAAGAGTCTTTAGAATCATTGGAGGATATTCTCGACAATGCAGTCGATGAAGGAGGGGTAGCAGAAGAAGTTTTCTTATATGTATGTAGCTACTCTGCCCATGATTTAGAAAGCTTTATCCTCGATTATATTGCTGATCAAATGATAGAAGAAAATTACGTTGGCGCTTCTGAATTATTAGATGGGTTTTCTCCTTATGTAATTCATAAAAAACGCTTTGAAGCATTAAGAATCTGCTTATTTCTATCAACAGACACCCCACCTGCCTCTTTGATGTTCGATCGATTTTTAGAGTATTTACAAGAAGAGCCGGATTTTGAATCTCTTTTGATTTTAATGGATTATTTAGTCTATCGCGGTAATCGAGAGGTTTTCTTTAAAGTAGTCAAACAAGCACTTCTTTCTATGCAGACAGAAGAACAATTTCAGGATGTACTTGAAATGATGGCCGAATATTATCATTATATGGATCTAGAAGAGGAAGAAAGGCGTATTTCGCAAATAAGCAATGCTCGAAAAAGTTTTCCTGTAGAAGCGTCACTGAATCGTAATGAACCTATTTATTTAGAAATAGTCAAAGAGGCATTAGAGAATGCGTAGGGGTTTGAAGTCTAAATAGTCACAAGATGTTAAGATATATTGAACCCCGCGAGCTACGCCAAAAGGAAGCGCTTTTCTTCTTACATTATGTAGGTGACCAAACACGCAGTATTGAATCTGAAATTGTTCTAAAATTTCTGAAGCCCGAGAGGGATTTAAATGAGAGCCTATGGGAGGATAGTGAGTTAGCGCAATACGAATACGAGCAAGAGGAGATAGTTGTTTTAAACTTAATTTCAATCGCTCTAGCTCTCTTAGAAAGATAGCCTCTTGCTTTTCAGCACTTTCTTCTAACGATTTTTTTTGTAGAGGATTTTCTTTGAATTCAATGTAGTTAGTAAATTGATATTCGTAGGTATCCCATAATCTACTACCACCGATGGCTACATCTTGCCACAAAATAGCATCATTATGAATACATTGAATGGAAGAGGGCATGGCTTGTCCAAGCTTTGCTTTGGAACTCCACCAGTAATCGTGGTTCCCTCGTAAAATGATTTTATGCCCTGGTAGGGCATCTAGCCAGGCTAAATCAACAAGAGCTTGCTTTAGACGCATAGCCCAAGAGATATCTCCTGGAATCAATACCAAGTCTTCTTTTTCAATATACTCTAGCCAATTAGCATAGATTTTATCGATGTAATTTTTCCAAGCAGGACCAAAAACCTCCATAGATTTTTTAGGTGCGCCAAAACACAGATGTGGATCTGAAAGAGCCCAAATTTTCATTAAAGAGTAAACCCATCAGGAACTTTTGTTCCAGATGTTATAATGATAATCCCATCTCGAATATAAATACCAAGATCTTTAAAGGTGTCTAGATGATTTATAGCATTTGGATTGGTCAATGTTACGTTATCACCGATAATGGAATGTTCATCGACAATCACTTTTTTCAATATGCAGTTTTTACCGATAGAACAAAATTGTGGCAGAGTACTAGCAGAAGGGAATGCACTAAGATTTCCCACCAAAACACAGCTTTCAATGATACTACCGGGTCCTATTCTCATTCGCATACCAACTACGCTATTGGCAATTTGAGAAGCTTCGATAATGGATCCTTGAGCAATAATGGAGTCACTTATCCTTCCATCTCTAATTAAAGTACTGGGTAATTGTTGCACAGTAGTAAAAATAGGTTTGCCATCTAGATGAATTGCTTTAGTTAGGGCTAAATTGGCTCTGTAGTAGGAAAGGACAGTACCAATATCTTCCCAATATCCATCATGTTGGTAGCAATAGGTGCCACCTTTAGTTACTTGTAATGGAATAAGATGACTACCAAAGTCATCCCCTTCTTCTTTTAATAAATTAAAGAAAGCCTTTCTTTTACATAGATAAATACCCATAGATCCTAAGTATTTGGGACTTAAAAGTGTTGTAGGTTGACTAAATTGTTTGAGAGTTGTTGCATCTGAGGGTTTTTCAAAAAAATCCAAAACTTCTCTTTTAGTAGAAATATTGAGGACTCCCATACGTTTTGCTTCTTGCTCTTCAACGATTAACGCAGAGATGATAAAATCGGCATTACTCTCTTCTGCAAAGGCAAATAGCTTATTAAAATCCATATTGTAGAGTTGGTCTCCTGATAGAATTAAAAAATATTCTGCAGATGAGGCTTCGAAATGCTCAATGCTTTGTCTAATAGAGTCAGCAGTTCCTTTAAACCAAGCTTTGCGCGTAGGTGTTTCTTCAGGAGACAGCAGTTGAATATTGCTCTTATGAAATTGATCGAAATGATAGGTCTCATAGATATGTTGTTGTAAAGAGGAGGCTAAGTATTGAGTAATCACAAAGATTGAGTCTAATTTAGCATGTAAACAATGAGAAAGAGGAATATCGATTAAACGGTAGGTCCCGCCAAAGCAAACTGCTGGTTTACAGCGGGTTTGGGTAAGAGGAAATAAACGATTCCCTTGGCCCCCTGCTATAATAATACAGTCGGTCTTTTGCGCAAAAGCGAACATATCCATATAGCATCTAAATTGTATTAAATTATTTATAGGAGCAGATTTTAACAAATCTATTTAATTGTCTTTTAACAATTAATGAATTAGTAGGCAAGAGTGATGATTTTATTTATATGATTTATAATTTGTATTTATAAAATAAACAAATATTTTATAGACCAAACGGCAATTTAGATCTTGTTAAAGAGGTAACTAAAAAGAGAGTCATTGTTTCCTGGTTCCTCGTCAATTAACGAAAGTGTTTATGAGAACAAGGGCCTAAAACCCCTCGATAGTAATCAAAAATTCCCGTTAATGCTGCACGATATAAAAGGCGTGTTGCTTTAGTAGCCTGAGGATAAAATGCATAGAAAAAAAGAGACAATAGCTCCTTAGGAAATTGAAAATAATAAAATGCAAACCTCTGTTTTCTAGGAAGATGATATTTTAAAAAAACTAAGCGATTGCGAAAGTAAAAGTAGTGCCATAAGGTTCCTCTACCTTCTTGAAACCCAGAAGAAATCTTATGCCAAACTTTTGCTTGAGGTACAAAAAGACAACTATAACCAGCTTTTCTAATACGCCAACACCAATCTGCTTCTTCCCAAATAAGGAAGAACTCTTTGGATAGAGTGCCTGCTTTTTCTATTGCTTCTTTTGTCACAAAAATAGAGCAGCCACAAGCATATTCAATTTCTTCAATATTATTATACTCATTTGCTAGATCAACTTCTTTATAGCCCTTATGATAGAGGCAAAGGGTTTTAGAATGAAGAAATCCGCCCGCATGCCAAAGCGTTATAGGTTCATCATAGTAAAAAATTTTGGCACCTAAACAACCTGCCTTTGGGTGGGTTTGAGCGGTTTGTACAAAGTGGTTAAGTAGGTCTTTTGCAATAACCGTATCATTATTAAGTAAGAGTACGTATGCGCAATCATGCTTAATAGCATAAGCTACACCCTGGTTATTCCCTTCTGCATATCCCAAGTTTTCTGGCGTGGATAAGAGAGTTATTTTGGGAAAATACTCTCTTAGTGTTTTCCCGTCAGTGGGAAGCAAGCTGTTGTTGACAACAATTGTTTCAAAAACAGGGTAGTCTAAAGCAAAAACCGATTGTAGGCATTCAATTGTAGTAGTTAAAGATCCATAATGTAGAATAATGATGCCAACTTTAGGAGACATTTTATACAAAGGTTTTTAAATAGATATTCTTTGTATAAGATAATCGGGGATATTTTAGAAAGAGGCTTCTGTCATAAGATTTTTCACCTCATGCGCATGGTAGCTAGATCGAACAAATGGACCGCAGAACATTTGTTTAATTCCTATCTCTCGACCATAAACTGCATATTCTTGAAATTGCTCAGGTGTAATAAACTCTTTAACGAGAAGTTTTTTTCTATTTGCTTGCAAGTATTGTCCAATGGTAATGATATCACAGCCTGCTGTTTTCAGATCATTAATGGCTTTTTTAACTTGCTCAGGCGTCTCTCCTAAACCCACCATTAAGCCAGATTTGATAAATTGCGTTTTATGGGATTGTTTTACATAAGACAAGATATTTAGGGAGGAAAGATAGGTTGCTTTATGTCTAACTCTAGAAGTTAGTTCTTCAACAGTTTCTAAATTATGATTAAAAATGTCTGGTTGTTCTTTAAGAAGAAGGTCAATAGCGGCATAATCCTCTGAAAAATCAGAGGTTAACACTTCAACGGTCACCCCTTTACATTCTATGCGTATCTGGCGGATAATGGCTGCCATGTGAGATGCTCCTTTATCGATAAGATCATCTCGTGCAACCATAGTGATAACTACATGCTTTAGTCCTAATTCTTGTGTACATAACGCAATACGGCTTGGCTCATCAGTTTCAGGTGGTTTAGGGGTTTTTGAAAAATCGATATCACAAAATCCGCAATTACGGGTGCATTGCTTACCTAGAGCTAAGAAGGTAGCTGTGTGCTTGGAATAACATTCAAAACGATTGGGGCATTTTGCTTCTTCACATACCGTATTTAAACGATGCTTAGTTAAGATTTGTTGTGTGTGAGATAAGTTGGTTCCTCTGGGTAGTTTTCGGTGTAACCAAGAAGGGAAACGTCCTGGCCTTAATATTTGTGAAGAAGAGTAAGACTCAGGATTAATGGGTAGCTTATTTTTTATCATAATTTTTTCTTTGGCGGAAGGTGAAGAGGTGTTTCATTTGCTAATAAAGCGGCTTCATGCCAAGCCTCTGGCAGAGTAGGATGAGCATGAATAGTATCAATAATACAATCAAGAGTTAACTCTTGTGCAATTGCTAAGCCCATTTCAGCAATTAAAGCAGAGGCTTCACTTCCTACAACTTGAGCTCCCAAAATTTGTCCAGTTGATTTATCTATGATGATTTGCGTAAATCCGTCTGTTTCTGCAGAGGCAACCGCTTTACCAAGCGCTTGAAAAGGAAATTTACCAATAGTGGGAGTAAAACCTGCTTTTTCAGCTTCTTCGAATGTCATACCTACCATAGCGATCTCTGGGTTGGTAAAAATCACTGCTGGAATTGCATTGTAATGCATTTCAACGGTTTTACCCAGGATAGTATCTGCAGCTATTACCCCTTGATGAGAAGCTACATGAGCTAAAAGATTTTTACCTGTTACATCACCAATAGCATAAATTCCATCTAGATTGGTTTGCATTTTCTCATTTACAACGATAGCTCCTTTTTTATCAAGAGCCACTCCTATCTTTTCTAACCCTAATCCGTTAGACACCAGTTTACGCCCTATTGCAATAAGTGCTTTATCACAAAATAACTCTTTATCTCCTTCTAAACGGATGCGTAAACAAGATTCTTGTTTATCAATTCCTACTACTTTTACATTAGTTTGTATTTCAATACCTTTTTTCTGAAAAGCGCGTGTTAAAGCTTCAGAAATACTTTTTCCCTGATTGATTACAATAGAGTCAAGAGCTTCTAAGATAATTACTTTTACTTTTAGATCGGCGAATAAAGAAGCAAACTCACAACCGATATATCCTCCTCCTACAATAACTAAGGTTTTAGGTAGCTCAGTTAGTTCTAAAATAGAAGTAGAGTTACAAATTAATTGATGATCACATGGTAGTGAAAGGATATCCAAAGGTTCAGAACCTGTCGCAATAATGATTTGTTCCGCTTCAATCCTGCAATCTTCCTTACTTGTGATTTTGAGTTCTTTAGACGATATAAACTCTGCTTGCCCTTTTAGGATGGTAATCTGATTAGATTGTAATAATCCCTGTAATCCTTTACGCATTTTTTCTACAACGCTGTCTTTACGTTGTTTCATTTTTGCATAATTGAGATGAATAGAGCTTATTTCTATCCCAAATTCAGCAGCATGAGTCATTCTATGTAAAAGATCTGCATGGGATAAGAGGGTTTTTGTAGGAATGCAACCCACGTTAAGACAAGTTCCTCCAAGGAATTGTTTTTCTACAAGGCATACTTTTTTACCCCCTTGTGCAAGTTTAATAGCAGCTATATATCCTCCAGGTCCTGCACCGATTACTGCAATGTCATATTTTTTTTGACTCATGAAAGCTCCGTTTTGATTGCTAATATGTTAAAACGCTAAAAAATATGATGCAATGGCAAATCTAAAAAGATTGCTCTTAATTCTTTTTATCCAAAATTAATTTGAACCAAATTGATTGATAATTAGATATATCTGATTAGAAAAAGAAAAAAGCTAGAAATTTTGTCTTATGTGTGTGAAAATGAAGTTAGAATATTTTATATTAAGATTGATTGCTTTATGATGGATAAAGAGCGGCAAAAAATGTGTAGTAGCTGTGATGGGCGTATTCCTGTTGAAGCTCTGCACTGTCCCTATTGTGCAACAGAGCAAAATAGCAATGCTTTTGAAAAAAATTATTTGCAACAAAAAGCTCTTCAAGATAGTTTGCTCTCTTTTTATCCTCCTCCTTATTCATTAAAAAAAAATCTTCCTATTAAGCAGGATGAAGAAAGGTTAAATGAACAAAAGAGTGCGACGGTTTTGCTTAAAGCCCCTAAGGAGTCTGTCTTGGAAAAAAAATTTGTTTCTGCATCCAGCAGCAGTGTTTTTCCCAAAATAGAGGAAAAAACAGAAAAGGAATATCAGGAAGACAAGAATAGTTTTTGGCCTATTTTATTATTGTCCATTGCTGCTAATTTATTTATCGTTGGAATACTTCAATTGCTTTTTTCTGATGAAGGCTATTTACGACTAGAATGGAATAGTCATTATTGGTTTTTCTATTGTCTAGCATCCCTTCCTCTATTCTTTTTAGGCTATAAAAAAGTGCACCATTTCAAATAGGCTTTACTATCCCCGAAGGGGTTATTTGAGATAAGTCAATTAAAGGTGGTCTTTTATTTATTACAGGTTCTACAAAATTTTCCGGCATAACGATAGTAAATTTAAACAAAGCATGTGCAATTTCTTGTTTGATTTCTAAACTTAAACGATCAAATAAAGCAAAAGCTTCATGTTTAAACTCCATCAAAGGATCTTTCTGACCCACTGCGCGTAAATGCACTTCAGAGCGCAAGTGATCTATGTGTAACAAATGTTCTTGCCAGAGGCGATCAATGATACGAATCAGCAATCTACGCACAACCTGGCATAAAACTTTTTCAGCAGAGTCTAAATCAGCAGAGGTAAATAAAGATTGTGTTTGCTGAATTTTTTGAGATTCATGCTCAATTTTTTGTTCAAATGACTGAAGTGTTTTTTTTGTAGCTAATTGTTCAATATCTTCTAACTGCAAATAATCATTATCAAATTCTTTAGGATCAAAGGTTAAGGGGAAGTGGGTATGTAACCATTTCGTGTATCCTTCCGGATTCCAACCTCCCTCTGTATTACGAGACGAGAAAAATTGGTGGCACATTTGTATGCAAATACTTTCTAAAATTTCACGCGCAAGAGAAAGAGAATTCTCGATGTGTAGTACTTCATTACGAAAAGAATAGATCTCTTCTCTCTGCTTATTCATCACATCATCATATTCTAGAGTATGCTTACGCATGGTATAATTGCGTTGTTCTACACGTTTTTGAGCAGTTTCAATGGATTTATTTAATACTTTTGCAGTAATTGCTTCTCCTTCTGGGGGGCGGAATCTTTGTAAAAAAGTAGTAATTCTAGGAGAGGTAAACAACCGCATTAAAGAATCTTCAAAAGAAACATAGAATTTAGAGCTGCCAGGATCACCTTGGCGCGCTCCTCTTCCTCTTAGCTGCCTATCAATACGTCTAGACTGATGGCGTGTAGTTGCAACGACATACAATCCACCGCTAGCTGCTACACCTTCTTTTAGTTTAATATCTGTTCCTCTACCTGCCATATTTGTTGCAACGGTAATAGCTCCTTTTAAGCCCGCTTCTGCAATAATTTCTGCTTCTCTAGCATGATTTTTTGCATTGAGAATGGTATGCTCTAATTGGTGTTGTTTCAAAATACGAGATAATTTTTCCGATGCTTCCACAGACTCTGTTCCAATTAAAATAGGGCGAGATTGCGAATGAACCGACTGAATATCTTTTACAAGTGCATTATATTTTTCTCGTTCAGTCATATAAATTTCATCATCGTAATCTTTGCGGATACAAGGATGGTGAGTTGGGATTGCTAATACGTCTAACTTATAAATTTCTTTGAATTCATTGGCTTCTGTCATCGCAGTACCAGTCATACCAGCAAGTTTCGTATACAATCTAAAATAGTTTTGCAAAGTAACCGTTGCATAGGTTTGTGTTTCGCCTTGAATAGTAACACCCTCTTTTGCTTCAATTGCTTGATGCAACCCATCTGCAAAGCGTCTACCTGGTTGAGGGCGTCCTGTATTTTCATCAATGATCACAATTTTTTGATTTTCAATGATGTAATCGACATTATTTTCCATCAGTAAATGAGCGCGTAGAAGCTGTCTTAAATTATGAGCGCGTTCTTTACGACGTGCATCTTCCTCTCTCAATAGAATTTTTTGATTGCGCTTTTCTTGATCATCCCATGAGGGATGTTGATCGATATGAGCATATTCATGACCTAAGTCTAACATGACAAAGTCATCCGAGGAGATCTGGTTTTTCGAATCATCAACCCATTGCTGAATTCCTCTATCGGTCAATTCAAACTCATTAGCGCGCTCATCAACAATAATTAAAAGCTCTGCTAGGGCATCATGACGCTCTTCCTTATTGGGTTCAGCGTAAAAATAAGTATCCCATTTTTCAATTTTAGCTCTTAACTTAGGATTTTCACGAAGTTTTTTAAGAATTTTATTTTGAGGCATTCCTTTGCTAACAAGCCAGAGCTTTCGAAAAGCTTTTTCATATTCTGCTTCTTGGATTTTTGATAACTTAAGCTTTTCTGTTTCTTCTTCATCAATAAGATGGAATTTTTCTAAAATTTTACGAGCTTCTAGAGCTAAATGATTACAGGAATCCCTTTGACTCTTTACAAGGACATGCACATCATCTTTTAAATCATCGTACATTTGGCGTGAATGATTAGTAGGACCTGAAATAATAAGAGGGGTCCTAGCTTCATCAATTAAAATGGAATCGATTTCATCAACAATAGCAAAGAAGTATCCTCTTTGTGCTTGCTCTTCTTTTGATTGTGCCATTGAGTTATCACGCAAATAATCAAAGCCAAATTCAGAAGCTGTTCCATAAACAATATCTGCAGCGTATATTTGATTACGGGTATGATGAGGGGTAATACCTGTTAATGCGGTTACATTTAATCCTAGCCACCTAAAAATTGTGCCAATCCATTGACAATCCCTTTCTGCTAAATAATCATTCACTGTCACCAGATGTACTGGTTTACCTGTGCAAGCATTTAAATATAGAGGCATAGACGCTGTGAGTGTTTTCCCTTCTCCGGTTTGCATTTCTGCAATAGCTCCATGATGCATAGCAATACCAGCTAGGATTTGTACATCATAGGGGATCATATCCCATTTTTGATCGTATCCAGATACATGGATATCTGTTCCACACAGACGACGACAAGCATTTTTGACAACTGCATAAGCCTCAGGGAGAAGATCTTCTAACGTTTCTCCGTTTAGATAGCGCTCTTTAAACTCAGCTGTTTTTTGACGCACTTCTTCATGAGAGAGTTGTTGAAAATTCTTTTCTAATAGGTTAATTTCTGAAACTGTTTTTAGATACCTCTTTAATAGACGGCTTTGAGATGTACCAAAAAATTTTTTTAAAACGCTCAGCATCTTGGTTTTCCTAGTCTTAAATTACCTATTGAGGCTAGGATATTGGAGGTTTTCTTGCAAGACTCTAAACTGATGTTCTTTATTAAATTATTTTTTATAGTTAAATTTAGACGAAATCCTTTGCAATAAAAAAATAAGAAGCCTTTTTATAATCTTTCCTTAAAGGAAACATGTCTAAAATCATTTATTTGGATCGTCTGACTAAGGAAAAAAGAAATGAAAAGGTATATGGTAAATTTTTTATAGACCTTTTGTATAACGATACTTTTTTATCGCGTGTAATTTCTTGTTTTATCTTACCGTTGATTGCTAGGTTTTCTTTTTTTTCTAAATTGTACGGGTTTTTTCAAAAAACTTCTATAAGTCGTTCTAAGATTATTCCCTTTATTCAAAAATTTGATGTTGACACTTCTGAATTTTTGGAACCTATTAGTCATTTCTGCTCTTTTAATGACTTTTTTATTCGTCAATTGAAACCGGAGGCAAGGCCTATTGTTCAAGAAGAAAATAAGGCTATTTTGCCAGCTGATGCACGGTATTTGGTTTTTCCAGATGTAAGAGAATTTCCTCATTTTTTTGTTAAAGGAAAAAAGTTTTCTTTACAAGAGTTACTTAAAAATGAAGAATTAGCAAACAAATATCAAGCTGGATCAATGGTTATTGCAAGGCTTTGTCCTGTTGACTACCATAGATTTCATTTTCCCTGTAGGGCTACTCCCGGGCAAGCCCAGTTAATTAACGGTGCTCTTTTTTCTGTGAATCCAGTAGCTCTTAAACGCAATATAAAGATTTTAAGTGAAAATAAAAGAGTGATTACTATCCTTGCTACTTCGCATTTTGGGAACCTGTTATACATAGAGATAGGAGCAACTCATGTGGGAAGTATTCATCAAACATTTCAGGCTGATAAAATGTATGAAAAGGGGAATGAAAAGGGATATTTTTCTTTTGGAGGATCTTGTCTTATTTTATTGTTTGAACCTAATCGGATTCGTTTTGATCAGGATCTACTAGAGAGTAGTGCCCAGAATCAAGAGGTGCGTGGATTAATGGGTCAATCACTAGGCTCATCGATCCATTGACAGATAGGGCACAGTTCTTTTTTATGGCCACGAGCAGGACAGTACTCTCTTGCAAAATAAATCATTTGTAAGTGAAGTTTATTCCAGCTTTTTTTAGGGAACAGGCGTTTGAGGTCTTTTTCTGTTTCTTTCACGTTTTTTCCCCGACTTAAAAACCACCTCTTTGCACAGCGATGAATATGTGTATCTACGGGAAAGGCCGGTTTGCCAAATCCTTGCGATACGACAACTGATGCGGTTTTATGCCCCACGCCAGGAAGTTTTTCTAAAGCCAATAAAGAGTTTGGAACCCTACCTTTATATTGCTCAACAAGGATTTTAGAGAGATTCCAGATAGCCTTTGCTTTTGTATTGCTTAAGCCACATGTTTTAATAATACTTGCAATCTCTTCTATGCTTAAAGCTAACATTTGTTGAGGGGTAGAGGCGTTTGTAAATAAAGTAGGGGTTACTTGATTGACCTTTTTATCTGTATTTTGTGCAGATAAGATAACTGCAATTAATAAAGTATAAGGATCTTGATACTGCAAGGGAATCTCAGGATAGGGAAATAAATAATGTAAAATATCTTGAATACGTTGTGCGCGGTTTTTTTTGTTCATTTTCCCACGCAAAACTTAGAGAAGATAGCAGTTAGGATGTCTTCTGCTATATCATGACCGATAATTTCTCCTAGCTCTTGCAGGCAGATTTTTAGATCGAAAGAGAGAAACTCAGGAGATAAGTTCGTATGAAGGCCATCGATTACTCTTTTAAGTGAAATAGCAGCATTTAACAAACTTTTTTCATGACGGATATTGGTAATAAGTACTTCTTCTTTAGAAGGAGGAGCTTTTTGCCAGATCATTTGAGAGACCTTTTGCTTGAGACCTTCAATGCCTGTTAGGTTTTTAGCAGAGATAAGTAAGCTGTTTTCCCTATCAGGTATAACAGATGCAATATCACTTTTATTCCATACAAGAAGAGTTTTTTTAGTGTCCAATATAGAGAGTAGTTGATTTGCATAAGGGCAAAGAGGCAAAGACGCATCTAAGATTAGCAAAACAAGATCGGCTTTTTGCATGACTTCTTTTGATCTGCGAATTCCTTCTTGTTCAATGATCTCTTTTGTTTCTCGAATTCCTGCCGTATCAATTAAGCGAAAATGCAAATTCCCTATGAGAAGCTCTTCTTCTAAGGTATCACGCGTGGTTCCAGCAATAGAGGTAACAATGGCACGCTCTTTACCTAACAAAGCATTCATCAAAGAGGATTTACCTGAATTGGGTGGCCCTATTAAACATAAAGTAGGCCCAAACTGCAGTAGTTTTCCTTCTTGAAAAGTAGCTGCCAAATAGCAAATTTGTTTTCTTAAATCTTCTAATCGAGCCATTACATTTTCGGTACTTGCGAATTCCAAATCCTCTTCGGGGAAGTCAACCCAGGCTTCAAACATAGCTGCAATATCAACTAATTGTTGTTGAAAGTAGAGAATCCGAGAGGAAAGTTGTCCTTGCAGTTGTTGTTCAGCTGCATGCAGGGCAAGGTCATTTTTAGCTGCAATGAGATTTTGCACGGCCTCTGCCTGTACAAGATCTATTTTCCCATACATAAAAGCGCGGAAAGTAAATTCACCTGGACCTGCTGCTCTAGCACCTGCTTTTAAAATAGTTTCTAATACTCTTCGTGAAATTAAAGATCCACCATGACAGTGAATCTCTACAACATCTTCTCCTGTATAGGACTTAGGAGAGCGCATGACAAGGACTAGAACTTCATCAATGATTACTTGATCTGCATTTACAATCTTACCTAAATGAACGGTGTGTGAGGGATATGAGTGAATAGGACCTGAGAAAGCTTTAGCTACAATTTCTATCGATTGTTTTCCAGCTACACGAATAACCGCAACTCCTCCCTCTCCTGGGGCAGTAGCAATGGCAGCAATGGTTTGATCAATTTGATGTTGGGTATACATAATAAAAACAAAAACAATAGAACATCTTCTTGGAAATGACAAGGTGTAAATTTTTTCGATTCGTTCTTTAGTAAACCCAAAACTGAGATTAAAAAATCTTTTTTCTCTGCTTTTTTTTGTCTTATATTGCTTATTATTAAATTATTAAACCTAACATTTAGATTGTGAAAAGTATTTTTTTTCAAAATATATTTTGAAAAAAAATACTTTATTCTGAACAATACAAAATATGATTTATCTATTTTCTATTTTTTTATTGAGTTGTCCTTTTTTACTTTTTGCAGATAAGGCAACTTCAGAACCAATGATTCTAGATTC
>JAUPVT010000013.1 GCA_030916885.1 Chlamydiota bacterium | reverse complement strand
TAATACAAGTACAAATGATTTAACCCTGCAAGCTGGGGGGAATATCACTTCTTCTGGAGGCCCGTTTACTCTTCAATTAAACGGTGGAGATTTTACTGCCATATTCAATGATGCTGGGGCAACAAATTCTGGAGGAGCAGCATCGTTTGTAGCTAATAATTTAACAATTGAGACATCTGATGGGAAGATTGTTATTCAACAAGGGAATCTTAATGATCAATATCAAGGGACAATTTTCCTTCAAAAAGAATGCTTGTTAGATGCTCGAACTGGTTCTATAGAATTAACTCTACATTCTAATAATAACGGAGAAGGAATTAAACTAGACTCTTCTAACATTGTTGCAGGAGATGTTATTTTAAACGGAATAGGATCAGCTGGAATTGATTCTAATGTGTCTTCAATACAAGCGAATAATAGTATACATTCAATAGGTATAGCAAAAGCAAATGACAAACCAGGGATTAATCTTGTAGATTCTGTTTTTTGGGTTAAAAATACTGGAGATATTATCTTAAATGGTCAAGCAGCAGATAGTAGTGGGTTAGGAATTTCTCTTTTACAATCCGCAATAAACCCGCAATTAGCCTCTAAGATTTTGACTGAAAATGGTTCTGTTACTCTTAATTCTATTAGAGGATCCATACAATTAGATAACGCTAGTATTGACTGCAGAGGATCCGGAGTATTGACAGTAAACTCTCAGCAAGATTGTTCTTTATTAGGCAGTCTACATCCGTGTGTAATGGAGGTTGGTAGTGGCATAGCCGATTTTACCATTGGCCGTGATTTAACACTTAGTTCTACAAATATATTTACACAAGTTGCAATAGCAAGCAACAAAGAAAACCTTACAGGCGGTTCTCTGCAATTTACCGTAGAAAGAAACGTTTCTCTTCTTGCAACTGATACAAGCTCTTTATGTTTGATTGGATTTAGCACTGTTAGCAATGCTGCTAATGTAGCAGGAGACATCCTTTTTCACCATGTTGGTGGAGATCTTATTTTAGAAGGTGCTAATAATATTGGTCCAGGCAATTTTGGATTTGCACAAATTGGACATATTTCGTTCTTAAGTTTAACGGAACCAGTTACTTTAAATGGAAACATTTCTCTTCTTGTCGATGGGTCCATTTCTCTTGTAGGAGGTAGCGCAAGTGAAACTAGTTATGCACAAATTGGCCATGGAGGTTTGTATCCTTTTATTACAACAGGACAAGTAACCGCTATTGCGGGAAAGAATATCGTGATGCAATCCAATACAGGGTCTGCTAATATTATCAATAAAGGAGGGGATGTCACCCTTGTTACCGATAATCTTTTCCCTGTATCTCCTTTAATTGGCCCTGGGTTTTTTGCTATTAATTCTACTGTATCGGCTAGTGGAGAGCTGCGTATTTATACAGCGACTCGCAGTCAAAATCAAATCAATGATCTCATCAATGGCTCACCTTTTACACCAGGAACGCTTTTTGTAGATAGCAATGAAGAGATATGGTCTACTTATTACCTAGGAGGGGGTTATGGAGGAGGACCCTTTACTATCTATTACAAAGAGCCTCCCATAGTGCCTCCCATAGTGCCTCCGATAGAGGTAATAGAAGAAACGTTTCAATTTGCTCTGGATCAGGCAGAACTCTCAACTATGTTGCAGAACTTTTATATAGTAAACCCTCCTATTTATCAGGCAAAACTAGATTATTTCTCCCAAAGAGAGCTAATGTGTTTTGATCCTTATCGTAGAGTATTGCGTTATAGAGTCAATCAGAAAAATCTCACTAATTAGTCTTTCCACAAATCTTTTAATCTGTATTTTCTGGCTGTCTAAAAAAGATGACAAGATCAGACTTCTACTTTACCATTTATCGAATGGCCTAGATTCCATAAAAGCAAAAGAGGAACTATCCTCTATAGAAGAAAAGTGGTGTTACTTTTTCAAAAATACGCTCATGAAACCACCGAAGAAGAATTACAGAGGGTTATAGGTAGCGATACCATTATTCATAGAGCATACACTACACTCGATCAGTTTAATTGAACTGAGAATGAGCTTGCTACTTATGAAGAATTGAAACGCATTTATATGGATAATAAGGCTGCTATATCACAGGAAATTTATGCGGCTAAAAATAGGGGTATTGAGAAAGAAAAAATGCAAAATAGTAAAATATCTATTGCAAGCAGGGTGTGGAATTGATCTGATCATTCAGGCTACTGATTTGCTAAAGAACAAAAGAAAATACATAGAAGAACCTTTAGAAGTCAATTTCTAACTTAAATCTCGTATTATTTTAGTTTTTTAGTCAAAATTTTAGTTACTATAGAAGGAGAGGCCTTACCTTTACATAGTTTCATGACTTGTCCAACTAAGAAATCAAATGCTCTTGCTTTTCCAGCATGAAAATCAGCAATCGATTGTGGGTTGTTCTCTAAAACCTTCTCTACTAAAACTGTAATGCTCGAAATATCTTGCAAGGGCTGATAGTCAGGATTTTGTTTTACGATTTGCTCGGGATCTGTTCCTGGGCTTTTGAACATGTCGTCAGCAACGCTTTTAGCAATTTTTCCAGTAATAGTATTTGATTCAATTAGCTTAACAAGCTTACCCACATCGCCAGGTTGGATTCCTGAGCAAATGAGACTGTTTCCCGTATCTTTAAAGCGACCAGCAAACTCTACGATCATCCAATTACATACACTTTTGGGGCTAGGGCAGGTCCTGAGTGCTTCTTCAAAATAGTCAGCTAGCTTTTTATCGTTAATTAAAAAGGCTGCAGAAGACACAGGCAGTTCTAACTCTTGTAAATAGCGGTTATATCTTTGGTATGGTAATTCTGGCAAATTAGCTTTAATTGCTTGGATCTCTTCTTCTTTAAGTAAAATCGGAGGAAGGTCTGGTTCTGGAAAATAGCGATAATCATCAGCATCTTCTTTTTCCCTCATTAAAATGGTTTCTTTTTTTTCCGGATCAAAACGGTAGGTTCCTTGAGATATTACTTCGTAAAAGTCTTTTTGTGGATGTAGGGTGTATTCACGAATTTGTCTGCGAATCTCTGATTCAAGAGCCATTTCCATATTGTTGAAAGAATTGAGATTTTTAATTTCAATTTTTGTGCGCAAGATTTGTTCATTTTTTCTTCTGACGGATATGTTGCAATCAATGCGAAAGGAACCCTCGTCCATATTACAATCAGAGACGTCTAGATATTCTAAAATGGCTTTAATGGCCATAGAATAGGCCACTGCTTCTTTCGGAGTATGCATACAGGGATCTGAGACGATTTCTATCAATGCCACCCCTGCTCTATTGTAATCAACTCCTGTAAATGTACTAAAGTGTTTTAGAGTACCCGCATCATCTTCTAAATGGCTTCGATTAATAGAAAAATGCTTTAAGGAGCCTCCTACATCAGCTACTATTGTGCCTCCAATTAGAATGGGTTTATAGAACTGTGTAATTTGAAAATTACGAGGGCTATCAGGATAAAAATAGGATTTACGATCAAATTGACTGCTTAAAGAGATCTCAGAGTTTACTGCACAACCAAAAAGAACAGCTTTATGTACAGCTTTTTTATTCAAAACAGGTAAAGCACCCGGTTGACCCGTACAGACAGTGCTAATATTTGTATTAGGCTCATCTCCAAAATGGTTAGCTGCAGAGCTGAAAAGCTTAGAATTCGTATTGAGCTGTGCGTGAATTTCTAAACCAATTACGGGTTGCCAATCTTCATAGCAGATCTCGCTCATTTGTTTACCTTGTTATCAAATAAAGGGGGAACTAGGTTTGTAAAAGGGGTTACGCTTTCAAAAGCAAATCCAAAGCGCAGAACTTCTGTATCATGCATATAAGGTCCAATGAGTTGCAGGCCATAAGGGAGATTTTCCTCGCTAAACCCATTAGGTACGCTAATTGCCGGTAATCCTGCCAGATTTGCAGATACAGTGAAAATATCTTGTAGATAAAGCTGCACAGGATCTTGAAACTTACCTAAAGGAAAGCTTGTTAAAGGAGACGTCGGCATAGCAATCATGCTACATTTAGCAAAGGCTTGTTGAAACATTTTGATCAGCAAAGTACGCACTTTCTGCGCTTTTTTGCAATACGCGTCTTGATAACCAGAAGAGAGAACATAAGTGCCTAGTAAAATGCGTTTTTTTACCTCTGCTCCAAAACCTTCTTGTCTAGAAAGCACATAAATCTCTTCGAGGGTTTTAGCATCTTTTGCTCTTTTGCCAAAGCGAATGCCATCAAAACGCGCAAGATTGGTAGATGCTTCTGCTGTAGCTAGAATGTAATAGACGGCAATTGCGTATTTTAATAGATTTAAATCTACGTCTACAATGGTTACGCCTAATTTTTTGAAAACCTCTATAGCTTCTAAAAAATGCTCCTTAGATCCGGTATCCAATTCACTTAAACAACTGTAGGGGACACCAACTGTTTGACCATGAATGGGTTGATCCAGTTTTTTTAAATAGTTTTCTACAGGGGATTTAATGCTGGTAGAGTCATGAGAGCAGTATCTCGAAATTACTTGCATACATAAAGCCGCATCTTTTACATCATAGGTAAGAGGCCCGATCTGATCTAGAGAAGATGCAAAGGCTACTAGGCCATAACGAGAGACCCTTCCGTAGGTGGGTTTAAACCCTACAATTCCACAAAAAGCAGCGGGTTGTCTGATAGATCCACCTGTATCCGTTCCTAAAGAAATAGGACAAAATCGCGCAGCAACAGATGCAGCAGATCCTCCGGATGATCCACCTGGTGTGCATTTAAGGTTCCAAGGGTTTTTAGTCAGCTGATAAGCAGAATTCTCTGTAGAGGATCCCATGGCAAACTCATCAAGATTAGTTTTACCAATGATCAACGCATCTGCTTCTTCTAGAAGCCTAACCACAGTTGCATCAAAAACAGCCTTATAATTTTCTAAAAACTTAGAAGCACAGGTTGTTTTCTCTCCTTGAATATGAATATTATCTTTAATAGAAACGGGTACTCCTGCTAAAGCACCTAGCGGCTTGCCAGAATTTCTTTTGCGATCTAACGCAGAAGCTTTTAGCATCACTCTTTCTTCCATTACAGATAAAAAAGTCCCAATTTTTTTATCATATAAGGAAATTCGCTCTAGTGTTTTTTCAGCAATTTGTTTAGCTGTTATTTTTTTTTTGCAAAATTCCTCACGAATAGCGCGGGCAGATAATCGATACATGTACAAAAACTCTTTAGTTAGAAAAATTAATTACTGTCGGCACGCGAATCATGCCACCTACATGAGAAGAAGCGTTTTCTAAAAATTGCTCTCTGGATAAGGCATCCGTGACTATATCATCTCTTGTAACACTGTTTTGAATTTCTCCTATTTGATAACAAGTGGGCACATCAGTTGTGTCAATTTCAGAAAGCAGCTCCATATAGCCTAAAACTTTTTTTAAGTGCTTCGATATAGTTTTTTTTTCCTCTTGCGTTGCTTCTCCAAGACGGCAGAGACTATTAAGGTTTTCAAGATCTTCTTCATCAAATTTTGTCATTTAAATTCCTTTAAAAGAGCTGAATACGAATGACTACTATAGTTTTTCTTTCTTTGTCTGTAAAGAGAAATCTCACCTTATTAATGATGATATTACTTCTTTTGATTAATGAATCAAAAGAAGTAATAGTTTAAAAAATGCTTAAAGCATCCACCCCCAGGGCTTTTTGATTAAAAATACTTGATGGAGATTTTTGTATAATTAAGAATGATATCTTCAAATGCATTTGGAGATACTATGAGCAAGAAAAACCCAAGAGAATTTTATTCAGAAATTG
>JAUPVT010000012.1 GCA_030916885.1 Chlamydiota bacterium | reverse complement strand
TGTTTAAAAACCTATTTGATAGTAGCAGGCAGCATTGTAACGGTAAACTATTCTTGTGCTTTTCTTATTAAGCAGTGCTCTTTTTTATCTTTTTTCCTCTATGTTTGGAAAGATGTTTACGTCATGCTAATTTTTCAACAGCTGTGGTCTATAATCCATTCTACCGTTTCATTAAAGCGAGCTAAATATCTTTATGGGATTTTTTTTGGCGTAGGGGGGTTAGGGTCTCTAGCTGGCAGTTTATTACCGGGTTTTTTTGCAGAGAAAGTAGGCTCTGAATCTTTACTATATATGACCCTGCCTCTTTATTTATGTTTAACAGCAGCCTTTATGCTTACCTTAAAAAAGAGTAACGCAGGGGCATCTCTTACATTAGAAGAGAAAAAAGATACAAGAGATGCACTTCTACATGGAATTCAACTTATTCTGAATTCTAGAGTGTTGGTTTTCATTGCGTTAAGTGTTCTTTTTATGCAGCTTAGCGCTACTCTAATCGATTATCAATTTAATACTTTTTTAGAAACGACAATCATCGGCAAAGATTTACGAACAGAGTATACCGGTCGAATGCAAGTGATTGGTTTAGGCTTTACAGTATTCATGCAATTTTTTGGAACCTACTTACTTGTGAAAAGAGTTGGCATAAAACGCTTGCATATTGCTTTTCCTTCCATTTTATGCATCATGAGCATGCTCTGTTTTCTTTTTCCCGGTTTTGGAATAGTTACTTTTACGGTTATTCTCTTGAGATCCTATAATTCCTCTTTATTTAGCATTATCAAGGAAATGCTATATATTCCTTTAAATTCTGACCAAAAGTTCCGAGCAAAAGCCTTTATTGATGTGTTTCTCTTCCGTTTTGCCAAAATATTTGCATCCTTGATTATTTTAAGCCTGCAGCTTGTCCTAACTACTCTGCTATTGCCTGTTCTCAATTGGATTAGTATTAGTGTCTGTGTAGTCTGGATAGTCTTTGCGGTATATTTATTTAAAAAAATGACTCCTTCTTTAGAAACAGGGAAAAATGCTTAAACTATTTGGCCAAGAAAAAAACCAGTTCTTCACAAAAGAATATCTTTTTATTACAGGCGCTATGTTGTGTGGTTTTTTTATCTCAGCAGATTATTCCATTATTAGACCTGTAAGCAATTCTTTATTTATTACAAAATATGGAACGCAATTTTTCCCTTATGTTTGGGTGATCTCTATTCCTTTAAATCTATTCCTTGTTGGGATTTATAATAAGTATTTACCAAAACTTGGCTGTTTAAAAACGTACTTGATAGTAGCAAGTAGCATTGTAGCTATAAACTATTCTTGTGCTTTATTTATTAAGCAACTTTCTTTTCTGGTTTTTTTTCTATACATCTGGAAAGAGATTTATATCATGCTGATGTTCCAGCAATTGTGGTCTATCATTCATTCGAAAGTATCTTTAAAACGCGCTAAGTATCTTTATGGGATTTTTTTAGGAGCAGGGGGGGTAGGTTCTCTATTGGGTAGTTTATTACCGGGGTTTTTCGCAGTAAAAATGGGTTCTGAGTCTTTATTGTATATGACTCTGCCTCTTTATTTATGTTTAACAGCTGCTTTTATACTTACCTTAAAACAGAGTAATCAAGGATTTTCTTTGCAACCAGAAGAGAAAAAAGGAGCAAAAGATGCGCTTTTGCATGGGATTAAGCTCATTATAAATTCTAGAATATTAGCCTTTATCGCTTTGAGCGTTTTGTTCATGCAGCTTAGCGCTACTTTAATCGATTATCAATTTAGCACTTATTTAGAGCAAACAGTTATGGGTAAGGATTTAAGAACGCAATATATAGGACGAGTTTTGGGCATTGGGCTTGCTATTTCTGTATGCATGCAATTTTTTGGTACTTATTTTCTGATTCAAATGATGGGAATAAAACGTTTGCATATAGGGTTCCCTATTCTTTTAGGGTCAATGAGCGTTTTTTCTTTTCTTTTTCCAGGTTTTGCTATAACCACTCTTGTTTTTATCATTTTAAAAGCTTGCGATTTTTCTTTATTCACCATTATTAAAGAAACGCTCTATATTCCCTTGAGTTCTGATGAAAAATTCCGAGCAAAAGCCTTTATTGATGTGTTTCTTTATCGTTTTGCTAAAGTGTTTGCCTCTCTGATTATCTTAAGTCTACAAGTGATCTTAACTAACTATTTATTACCTGTTCTTAACTCAATTAGCATTTGTGTTTTTATCATCTGGATAGCTATTGCTATATATCTATTCAAAAAAATAGCTACTTCAGAACTAAAAGACAAAAATGCTTAAAAAAACTAAAGAACATCTATTTATCTTAACAGCTATGTTATGTAGCTTTTTTATCTCAATGGATTATGCGGTTATTCGTCCTGTGAGTAATGCTTTGTTCATTACAGACTACGGTGTAAATTTCTTTCCTTACGCTTGGCTTTCCTCTATTCCCTTGAATCTGCTTCTTGTTAGTTTATACAATAAATATTTACCCAAGCTTGGTTGTTTAAAAACCTACTTAAGCTTAGCAATAGCTGTTATATTGATTAATTGCACATGTGCTGCCTGGATTTATAAAGTTCCTTTTTTAAGCTTTTTTCTCTATATCTGGAAAGATGCTTATATCATGCTTATATTTCAGCAGGTTTGGTCTTTAATTCATGTGAATATGTCAATGGATCGGGCTAAATACCTTTATGGATTTTTTTTTGGAATAGGGGGATTGGGGTCCTTGTTAGGAAGCTTATTTCCTAGTTTTTTAGCCGTAAAAATAGGCTCTGAATCCCTTTTATATATCACACTACCTCTTTATATTTTTTTAAGTTTTTTTTATATAATAATGCTCAAACAGAGCGAACAAGCAGATTTTTTTCCTGTAGAAAAAAAACAAGGATTAGAAACTGTATTGCATGGTTTTAAGTTAATTGTAAACTCACGCACATTAATATTTGCTTCTCTAGCGGTTATTTTTATGCAAGTGATCTCTACTTTAGTTGATTACCAATTTAATACTTTTTTAGAGGGACTTGTTACTGAAAAGGACTTAAGAACCCAATATAGCGGTCGCATTCAAACAATTGGTCAGACTTTTACCACAGCCATGCAATTTTTAGGCACCTACTTTCTGGTTCGATTCTTTGGAGTTAAACGTCTTCATGTGGGTATCCCTATGCTTTTATGCATCATAAGCATCTTTTGTTTTCTTTTTCCTGCCTTTGGTATGATTACTCTTACTTTTGTCATATTAAAAACTTTTGATTTTTCTTTATTTAGCATTATTAAGGAAATGCTGTATATTCCTTTGAGCTCTGATGAAAAATTCCGAGCAAAAGCCTTTATTGATGTGTTTCTTTATCGTTTTGCTAAAGCTTTTGCTTCTTTAATTATCTTAAGTCTGCAAGCTATTTTAAGCACAAGGTTACTACCTGTTCTGAATGCAACTATTGTTTTTATCTTTACTATTTGGATGGTAGTAGCTATGTATCAATTGAAAGAAACCGAACGTAGCTATAGCATGGGAAGTGTAAAGTGAAAGCAATTGAAATCTCTCTTCAATCTGAAAAGCTCTTAAATCACCCGATATATAACAAAGGAACAGCTTTCACTATAGAGGAAAGAGACTTATTTAATTTACATGGATTACTACCCTTTCATGTTTCTACTTTGGAAGAACAAGTAATCCGTCGATATCAAAATTTCTTAGCTCAAAGGGATCAACTTTCTAAATACACATTCTTATCATCTCTGCAAGATCGTAATGAAGTGCTCTTTTATCGGTTGGTATTGGATCACATCTGTGAAATGTTGCCCTTTATCTATACTCCAACAATCGGAAAGGTGTCTTTGCAGTTTAGTAGCTTGTACCAACAGCATCGTGGAGTATATCTCTCGTACCCACTCCAGGATAAGATAGAAGAGATCATAGCAAATCTTCCTCAGAAAGAACTAGATGTTGTTGTTGTAACAGATGGAGAGCGCATTCTGGGACTAGGAGATTTAGGAGTAGGAGGTATGGTAATTCCTCAAGGAAAACTTTCATTATATACCTTATTTGGAGGTATTCATCCTTTGAGAACGCTACCTATTCTTTTAGATGTAGGGACAAACAATCAAATTCTTTTAAATGACCCTTTCTATTTAGGCTGGCATCATCCCAGAATTTCAGATAATTTGTATTATGATTTTATAGATCGGTTTATTACGGCCTTAAAAAAACGATTCCCTAAGGTTTTATTGCAATGGGAAGACTTTTCTAAAACACATGCGAAACCTTTATTAGAAAAATACCAAAATGTAATTTGTTCTTTTAATGATGATATTCAGGGGACAGCTGCTGTTACTCTATCGGCTCTTTTATCAGCTATTCGTGGATCTTTACTCTCAGAACAAAAAATTGTGATATTTGGAGCGGGCTCTGCTGGTCTTGGGATTTCTCATCTGATTGTAAAAGCCATGCAAGAAGAGGGTTGTAGTGAACAAAGAGCAAAAGAAAATTTTTATATGGTAGATAAACAAGGGCTGATCCACACAGAGTTATCTAATTTAGATATTGATCAAAAAAAATTCGCTCGTGATTATCAAAGTTTACAAAAATGGGAATTAGATTCTTCTTTTATTTCTTTATTAGATGTCATTAAGCAGATAAAACCAACCATTCTTATCGGTGTTTCTGCTCAAGAAAAAGCTTTTACAAAAGAGGTTGTAACAGAAATGGGAAAATATGTAAGAAACCCGATTATTTTTCCCTTATCGAATCCAAATTCTCGCTCGGAAGCAACACCCGAACAACTTATACACTGGACCAAAGGTAGAGCTATTATTGCAACGGGTAGTCCTTTTGAAAAGGTTGATTACGATAATAAACAATACATCATTGCACAATGTAATAACGTCTATGTTTTTCCAGGTATCGGTCTAGGGGCTATTGCAGCTAAGATTCCTAAGATCACTGATGAAATGTTTATTCAAGCAGCTTATGTACTATCAAAGCATTCCCGCTTTCCAGATTTATTTCCCTCTCTTAAAAATTTAAGAGACTTGAGTCGTGAAATTGCCATAGCAGTTATTACTACAGCAGAAAACCAAGAATTAATTCCTCCTATGACAAGTGAGACAAGAGAAAAACTTGTGGATCAAACCATCTGGTTTCCTTCCTATCCGAACTACAGCTTCAAACGTGAATAGCCTTATTCTGTAAAAAAGTGCTTTAAAGCTTCTGTATAATTAGGCTCTTTTGTGATTTCTGGTACAAGTTCTGTATAAATAGCCGTATCCTTTTCATCTAGAACAATGATCGCTCTTGTGCACAAATTGGCAAGAGGCCCATCTAGCATTAAGACTCCATACGCCTTAGCAAAATCTTTAGATCCCATGGTTGAAAGACAAATAATATTATCTACTTCTTCTGCATGGCAGAAACGACTTTGTGCAAAAGGCAGATCCGCGGAGATATTCAAAATAATCCCTTCTTGAGAGTTTTTTTCTTTTATGGCTCGATTAAATTCTTTAGCAGATAAAGAACAAACAGGTGTATCTAAACTGGGCACTATAGAAATCAATTTACGTTTGCCTGAATAATCCTTTAGCGAGCATTTTTTTAAGTTTTTATCTATTAAAACAAAATCTGGAGCTTGTGTCCCTAATCTAGGTAATGAACCACTTATATGAACAGGGGATTTTTTAAAGGCAACTTCCATGAATGGCTCTCTTTTTAATTTAATGTTTTTTATCAAGTTTAATCAAAAACTTTTTTTGTCAATACACTTTTTTCTCCTTCGGAACAAGCTACGAGAACCGCACAGCAACTATCACTAAATACGTTTACGGTTGTTCGGCACATATCTAGTAAACGATCAACAGCAATAAACAATCCAATTCCATCAATAGGAAGTCCCATGGTTTTTAAAATTACAATAAGGGCGACTAAACTAGCAGAAGGAACGCCAGCTACTCCAATAGAAGAAATCAATGCAAGGACAACTATAGAAAATTGTGTAAAAAAGTTCAGTTCAATTCCATAAGCTTGCGCAATAAACATAGCAGCTACGCATTCATATAAGGCTGAGCCTGACATGTTCAAAGACGTTCCCAAAGGAATAACTAAACTGCAAACGCGGTTAGATATACCCACTCTTTTTTCTACGCAATCAATAGTAATAGGAAGGGTAGCTGAAGAAGAGCTAGTAGAAAAAGCAGTAATGATAGCAGGAGCCATGGCTTTAAAATGACGAACAGGGGAGACCTTAGCTATCCATTTTAATAAAAGAGGAAGGGCTATAAGGGTAAAGCACATAAATCCTAAGAAAACCGTTACTGTAAATAATCCCAAGGAATAAAGCGAATACAGTCCTGTTTCAGACATGGTTTTAGCAACGAGAAAAAAGACCCCTATGGGCAAAAATTTAATCACCACATGGGTAAATTCAATCATAATTTGAAAGATACCTTTTACAAAATCTAAAACGGTTTGAGAAAAAGAAGACTTAACCTTAGAAGTGCAGTATCCAAATAATAAACTAAAAAAAATGATTCCCAGCATTTCTGTTTTAGCAAAAGCCGCAAAGACATTCGATGGGATAATTTTTAGAAGAAACTCTGCAAAGCGGTGATTTGCATGTGTTTCAACCAATTGATGCTTTATGTCGGTTAGATCAGCAGAAGTTGACACATGCTCTGGGGTAATCGAAAAACCAGGGCCAATTACATTCACAAAAAAAAGCCCTATCAAAATGGCTAGGAGAGTTGTGCTTATATAAAAAGTCACCATCTTCAAACCTAACCTTCCTACAGATTTTTGATCTCCTACACGAGCAATACCTGTAATCACAGAAGAAGCGACCAAAGGGATTACAACAAGAGTTAGGGCATTAATAAATAAAGAACCAAAAAACTCATAAAGCGGATGAAGCAATGAGAATAGATCTATTCCAAAAATACTTTTCCCTTGCTGTGTGCAATCCCCTACAAGGATTCCTAAAGCGATTGCAATTAACACTTTCAAGGGACTTTGTCTTTTTTTACTAGTCATTACTTTGTATTCCTTTAAAATTATCCAATTCCTATGCTAGTCTAGCTAAACTTTTCATTTTTATCTATTCTCTTATACCTGAGTTTTCATAAGTCCAAATCACGGTTAAAGTATCTCAAAAACTCGACTTACTAAAAGACAAAATTCTCTTATCTATTATCCATTAGCTGTAAACTTTTCCTACTTTTAACCTCTTTTTCTAGTTATTTTTTTGCAAATGAAGCTTATATAACATTAAGAGGTCTTTTTTATTTTACTTATTCTTAACTAATTAATCCCAACATTCAGGTATATGACTAGAGATCGGGTATATAGAAATAGGCATTAAAAAATTGTCTTTTATAGAGGGTTTCTAGATCAAACCTCGATTTCAGATCTAGGTAATGTTTATATGGAAGAAACCCTGTAAAAAGCAGATCCTCATCTACAAAGAAAGTTTTGTAGTATTTCCTTTATACAGGCAAAGGCTTTATTCTCAGATATTTGCGAGATTCTGCAAAAAGAACTTACTATAAATGACCTCAAAACAGCCTTCTCCTCGTTGTAAACGACCTATAGAGAGTAGTTGGATTTAAAATTATTTTTTTATTTATCTTTATAAATTAATAATGATCTAATTGAAGTAATTGCTTTTTTTACTGAAACATGTTATTATATTTATAATAAATATTGTGGTTTTTTAAATGAAACTTATATTCCCTGAAAGAATTGATATGTATTCTGGAGCAATCGAGTATCCTAGCTACATAGCAGATCTTAACATATATCAAGATAATAAAAAAGCAACTACTCTTGAAAAAGTTCAAGCATGCGTACAACGCTCTTTTCAATTAATTGGTATTTTCTTTGTTTCTTCTAAAGATGCTCTTTTTAGAACTTTAGGTACCTCTGGCATTTCTTTCAAATATACAGTCCTTGGTTATTATGGTTCTTGGAGCCAGATTCGTTTTCCCGAAAATTCTCATTTAATTATTTTAAAAATTATTTTATGGGTTGCTTCTATGGGATGGGGGATTGTTGCAACTACATCTCGTCTGTTTTCCGAAAGAACCTCACCGGGCCATTCTCTATTTCTCAAGCAATTTGCCAGTAATGAAATCAACGTAGATCACATCAAAACAGAAGAATCTAGCCTAGATGCAAGTCATGTGTCAGAAAATATTCAAGTCGATACTTTGAGAGAATTTTTTAATAAAATTAATTTTGACAATGAAAATGCTCCAGGATACATGGGAGAGGGAACTCGTAAGTGCGAAGCGCGTACTTTGTCTAAAGATGAGCTAATAGAACGATTAAATACTTTCATATATCGAATCAATACAAGAGAAGCGTTTTTAGGAACTCCACCGGGTCATGATGTGCCTCGACTTATGGATTTTTATCAGCAAATTATAGATGCCGTTCGTCTTTCAATTTACAAAGTAGAAAAAGATGTAACTGAATTTGAGAATCAAAACGGAATGGATTATTGTAGTTTTAATCCTGAACAGCAACGTACATATAATAATCTTTTAGAAATACGCGCTCGTTTAGTTTTAGATTTGGCTATTGCAGGCGTTCACTGCGGAGCTCGATATATGGGAGAGGCTATGGATGCTTATTACAGTATCTATAATGAACAGGGTATTCCAAATAACAAAGATCTCCAAGGAACTTTAATTGAAATTTTAGCTAAAAAGCGAGAAGAGATCGCAAAAGAGGAGGTTCAAATGTTAGGCCCAAATACACAAATGTTAGGCCCAAATACACATGAATTTACTATGTACATGGGCAATATGGGCAGACTTCTTGGAATTCCAGGTACCAAGAACATCATTGAGCATCTTTCAAATGGCATTGATACTTACCAAGCATTAGAAGATTTCTTCCAGAAGTATACTGTTGATACAATTATTAAGACCATTCAAGAGAAAATTAAAGCCTCTAAAGACTTTCGAGAAAAGATCATAGATTGGATTAAAGACCAAGCAAAAGATTGGAATCGTGAAAAGTATTATAAGGATATTGATGATATTGTCAATAAGGTAGAAGATATTCGCAATAATTCTGTGAAGGAAACTCCATTAGCTCTTAATTTTCAAAAACTTCAAAATCTGCTTATTGATCTAAAAAAAGAAGAAATCGTTCTACCTGGATTGGAAAGAGGTTGGGATAACTTTCTCGAAGAACTTTTTATTCCACATAAAGTAAAAATTAAGTTAAATGTGGAAGATAGAAATGCCATAAAAACAAAGTGCACTGAAACTGCACTTGGACCTGATCTATTCCAAAAGCTGCAAACGACAATTAAATCCGGCGATTTCAAACCAATTCCTTCTGAAGAGTACTTGCCAAGATTTATTGAAAAACAAAAGATTCAAGAAATGAAAAAAGTTCTTCCTATGGCAAAAGACGATTCTTTATTGGAATTATTAAATGAAGAAAAAACTAATTTAATAGAGTTTATTCAAAACCATCAAAAATTGGTACGCCAAGGAGACTTTCTTGATTTTCTTAACCTTGATAATATACTTACAAAAATAACATTGCCCTCTGACGAGGATTTAACAGGTACTAAAAAACTAACGGATGAAGAAAGTAAAGATTATCAAAGACTGATAGAATGGATTCTGGTTTCCCAAAAGATTTTAAGGCCTCAAATAGGATCTAATCAAAATAAAGAAGTAGGTATAGATCTAACTGGAAACCAAGCTAGGTCTTATGCTAAAACCGTATACGGTGTGTTTGAAAATGAAGCTAATGTTTCTGAAGAAGTAAAAAATCATATTTCTTTAGAAAAGCTAATGGCTTTACTACGTAACAGAGAAGAAAATGCTGAAGAAGTTTTTGCTCATATACCAACTTGGGATATTAGATATCGAGAGGAGACTAGGTTCAAAAGAGATGCGGTTTTAACATGGGTTTTTAATCAAAGCTTTCAGAAGAACCCTAATAAAATTATTGTAGCAGCAGAAAAAGTGAGCAAGCAAGTCTTCTATCCTAAATGGAAAGAAGTTTGTTTGATTCAACTCCCTAAAGTTTCCGCAGACATTTTCTGCAATACCTATTTTAAAGCTGCTTTGTCCGTATCTGCTATGTTTGTTTCTATTTTTTCGATCTATCAAGCACATGCAAGAGTCTCGCAGTTTTTTGCAGCCAAGGGAATTCCTTTTATTATTAATCACGTTCCTGTGCAGCTCATTCGATCTCGTAATGCAATCATAGAGATCAAAGAGCTAATTCAGAAAAATTCTTTAAAAATTACAGCAATTACCTGGTTGATTAGAGAAGGAATAAAAAAACTGCCTGAAATCCCTTATTTAAGTGTT
The DNA here is from genome assembly GCA_030916885.1 of Chlamydiota bacterium. Lineage (GTDB taxonomy): Bacteria > Chlamydiota > Chlamydiia > Chlamydiales > Rhabdochlamydiaceae > Rhabdochlamydia. The sequence continues at coordinate 1,952 of JAUPVT010000012.1, read as the reverse complement.
GCTGCCAGATCTATTCACCTATGGGCAGTTTATAAGCGTTTATCTTCTTTCTCTGAAACCATTTTCCGGTTTGCCTTAGGAAGGTCTATTTCTATATTAGCTAGTGCTTGGAATATATCTCAAGAGACTGGTCAGCAATTTCGTAAGATATTCAACAATGCGGAAAAAGAAAAAAATATAGCATATAGAGAGAAATCCTTAAGGGTTTGGAAAAACTGCCAAATTGCTTTAGCATAAAGCTTTAAGGGAACCGCTTCTTTTTATTTCTTACCTTCTTCTTTATAAACATTCGCATATAGCTTTAAGTTAATCTTGAAAGAAAATAAATGGGGTTTTTGTGAATATTAATTCTATAATTAATTGTATGGGTGATAAGCCTTCAGAGCAAACCCATAATAACAAAATGCTTCTCAATAAAAAGTTCAAAGATAAATCTAATATTAAAGGATTAGGTTCTTATATCTATTTTCCTTTTCAAAGAAGAGAAACTCAGAGATATATATAAGAAAACAGGAAGACATCTTTATCGCGGATGATTGATCTGTGAAACCAAAATAACTTTATTAATTAAGAGAAGGTATTTCAATAACAAGCAGCGTAACTTGTTCTGCTTGGCTGTAGCTAAGAAGCTTGGTTCACATTAGTGAGTATTATACAGAGCGGTTATTAATAGTGGGTCTTTTAACACAACATAATATCAATTATCAGACGTTAATGGTGTATAAGATTTTGCTAACTTAGGTTAGGAATAAGAAAAAAAATCAATAAAACTTGCTTTAAACCGGTTTTTTTCATACATTTTCGAGCAATTACAATAAGAATTTATCTAAATGAACGTAGCTATTGTATGTGCTCAGGGCTTGGGCGATGCTCTGCTTATGATGATCGTTGCCCACCAATTTAAGCTCTCTGGATATAAACCAACCATTTTTCATAATTATGCAAAAGAGTTAACTTCTCTTTTTAAAGATGTTTCCATTCTCCCTTACCCTTCTTTAGACCAACTAGAAGAAACTCTAGCCCGATTTGAGCGCGTTATTATCGAAAATGACCATTCAAAGAGAGCTTATGGTCTTTTTGAGCTGCGCGAAGCAAAAAAACTTAATAATCTGATCTTTTTTTTTCCTACTGCTTCTTCTAAATTTCAAGAAGGTGATTTTCTTTTTGATCCTTACCTCCCTGTTGCATCTAATCTTTGCCGTGCTTGCCAAACAACTCTTCAAATACAGAATGCAAACAAAGAAAATGGTATCCATATTCCAAAAGGAGCACATTACAGATATCCTAAACGTATTGTAATACATCCAACTAGTAATGATCCAAAGAGGAATTGGCTTTCTTCTCAATTCCTTGCTCTAGCCTATCGTTTGCAAAATGAAGGATACTCGATTAGTTTCTCTGTTAGCCCTTCCGAGAGAACCAATTGGCTTCATATTGAAAAGCAAGGATTTCAGCTCTCTTCTTTTTCTGATTTGAGTGAGCTTTCAACTTATCTATATGAATCGGGTTTTTTTATAGGAAATGATTCAGGAATTGGTCATTTAGCCTCAAATCTCGGTATTCCAACGTTGACTATTTCTGGGAATCCTAAGAGAGCACGTCTTTGGCGCCCTGATTGGCATATCGGGCATGTTGTCACACTTCCTTTTCCTCTTCCCAACTTCAAAGGACTCTATCTTCCTATCAGGGAAAATTTTTGGCAGCGCTTTATTTCGGTTTCACGCACACTAAACGCTTTTTATAAGTTTAGAGAGTCCATATGCAAGCTGCAGTGATCTGTTCACAAGGAATGGGAGATGGCCTTCTTATGATGATTGCTTCTCAATGCCTTTTTTTAAAAGGCTATACGGTTACTACTTACCAAGACTTGCTCCCTCAACTTAATGTATGGTTTCCCGGTCACCATTTAAAAAAACGCTCCTATCTAAATGAGATTGAAAAGCAGCTCTCTA
>JAUPVT010000011.1 GCA_030916885.1 Chlamydiota bacterium | reverse complement strand
CGCTCTTCCGATCTAAAGTACTCATGAGAAGTCTTTCTATAAAAATCAAATCAATACCTAAGATAATTGTATTCATCAAAAATGAAAATATACAAATGAATATGGAAATGGCGATAGAGCTGAATGGTAATATAGGAGGATTGATAGATAACAGAAAGCCAATAGCGGCAAAAGTCCCCATTAAAAGGGTTATGCTCATCTTTCTCAAGACGCATTGTAAAACGTCAAAGTGTTGTATTCCCTCTACGTGCTCCTCTAATTGAGCGTATACTTCAAGTCGGTACTCGGAAGTTATCCGGTGCATTTCGTGCTTTCCCTTTTAAATATTTCAGTTTATCCTATCTTCTTTAAGTTAATACAATATATTTCTTAAAATAAAATGATTTTTTTGAAAAAAATGCATCTTTTGGAATATGTAAAATCATTCTATTCTTCAATTTCCTTAAGCAATGTTCTTTTGATTGGATGTCAACATATTCTAGAAACTACACATACGATGTTTCAATCTCTCTATGATTTTGGACTGAAACCTAAAAATATTTTCCTTATTGGAAAATGTTATTCCAGCAATCTTTCTGTATGGCAAGAAATGTATCTAGAAGGGATTCAAGTATCTCTTTTAAGTTTTTCTTTTGAAAGTCACTTAACTTTTGATGATCAGTTTTCTGATATTTTAATTCAATTTTTGAAAAATATTCTTTCTAGAATTGATCTTTCAGCATTTAATACAATTATCGTTATAGACGATGGAGGACAGCTTCTAACATTGTCTATGAAATTTTTTAAAAACTATAAAAATATCATTGGGATTGAGCAGACAACTTCTGGGTATGAAAAAATCAAATTTACCCCTCTTTCCTTTCCTATAATTAATGTAGCTAGAAGCGAAGCAAAATTGGTTTATGAATCTCCCATGATTGCAGATATTATAATAGAAAAAATTCTTAAACGTATGGTTATATTAAGATCATTTAGAATGATTCTTATCATGGGAGGAGGTGCAATTGGGTCTTCTATCTATATGACTTTAAAAAATGATTACGAGGTATATGTTTACGATAAAAAAAAAGAGGCCAATTTAAAAAACCATCTACAAGTAGCGGATATAATTATTGGATGTACCGGGGAAAGAAGTATATCTTTTAGTAAATACAAATATTTAAAAGAAGGTTGTGTGTTAATTAGTGGTTCTTCTTCAGATCGAGAATTTGATGCAGTCCATATTAGAAGAAGATGCAAAAAAAATATAGTAAGTTGTCATGATGATATTAAAGGAGGAAACCTTACTCTTTTGAATTGCGGGTTTCCCATTAATTTTGATGGAAATAGAAATAGTGTTGCTCCTGAAAAAATCCAGCTTACGAGAGCTTTACTTTTGGCTGCTATTTTACAAGCTTATGAGATGCCAAAGGATTCTTTAGAAATATTTCCTCTTGATATGGACATGCAAAGAGAGATCATTAACAAATATCTAACCATGCAAAAATTAAATAATATGGAAGAGATCGTGTAGAATGGCTAAAGTTACTTCGATAAAAATAAGTAAGATGATTGTCCACTCCAAGCGAGAGCTGTGTTGATGATTAATCTCATTAGATAAAATTTGAAAGAGTTCATGCATGACGTTGAGTTTTTTATTGAGGACCTCAACACGTTTATTGATATCGAGATAATGAGAAGTGCGTCTATAAAAAGGTTCTAGCTCAGGGTAGTCCCAAAAGAATTCTGGAGTATCAAGGCTTTCGCTATGTAAATTAATAAAATTACGTTCAATGAAGATATAACCCATTTTTTGGTAAATCTCTTTACGGGAAAGAGGGATTTTCCCTTTTTGAGCTAAGTCGCTAGGAAGATGTTTGGTGCTCTCAATATTTTTTTGTACAAGATCTTCAAAAATAATCAATTTAACTGACTGAGCTAAGCCATGTGAGATCGCTAATTTGGTTAAATCATTTTGATTTTGTAGCATAATTTCATCTTCTTCGATCTTGAAAGTATCCCCATAGATATAGGTGAATTCATCTAGTTCTAATTTACCAGGATCTTTTTCAAAGGTTTTGAGAAAGTCCAGAATCTCTTTCTCTTCTTCTTCATTAAATCCCCAACAAACAATAACCCCATAAGAAAAGCAAAAAACATCTTTTTTTTCCTGTTTATCTTCTTGAAGCTGGAGATGGATTACATCGCGAAATAGCTGGCAGATACCCATCCTCTGCAGGTATTGGAATAAGCGAGGGATATCATAAGAAGAAGCTGTGCAATAACAGGTACAACGCATAAGTTTTTTCATGTCGGCTGGTTTTAAATCTAAGAATAGAGCAAGAGCAATTTTACTTGAATTGATTTTAACAAAACCATTAAGATCTTTTCTTGATATCCTTGCGGGGGTGGCGGAATTGGTAGACGCGCTACCTTGAGGTGGTAGTGGGTTTTCTCGTGGGGGTTCGAGTCCCCCCTCTCGCAACATTTCCAAAAGTATCCTAAAAAGGATGCTATTTCTCCGAAATAGCTTGCTTGTTTTTTTAATTCTATCCTTTATTTTGGTTATACCAACGTTGTCCTTAAGCTGAATTTCTTTTTAAGATCGAGTCGACCTGTCGAAATTTCAACAAGTACTCCCTCTTCACACATTTTTTTAGTTTCGAACTGACACTTCTAGAAGTCACTTGAGAATTTTTGCATAGAACCTAAAAGGTTTAAAGATTCTGAAATATCCAAATGTAATATGAAAGTTTTAAACCAACGTGTTATTGTTGATCAAGCTAACAATCAAGCACAAGAGTTGCCTGAAGAGGTATCTAAAGTGGTATTGATACATCGTCTTGCTTGATTTGCTCTTCTTTAGAGCCAGAAAATTCTTCCATCATTCTAACGATCTGCAGCGCTTTAAGAAGCTGATCTTGAGAAATGTTTTGGATCTCAGTAGCAGCTTTTATATTAGCGCTCTTGCGTAACCTCAAATTTTAAAGCTCCCAATTATAGATTGCAGCTATTAGGTTAAATCTAAGGCAAAAGCGTTTTCGGCGATTTCTATATCTTTCTGCTATAATTTTAAAACGCTTAAGCATTCCAATTACATTTTCATTTAACACGCATTCACTGGATTGATGTTTATTACTTCTTTTATCTTCCTTTGACAGGGGCTTCTTTTTTGTTTTTTTCTTAGGCATATTTGTATTCAAATGGATCTTTTGAAGACCTTGATATCCTGTATCTGTAATGATCTTGGTTTTTGGATGGATTTTTGTTTTAGATTCTTTAAATAAACGGAAATCATGGCATTTACCGTTAGCAAATGCAGTACAAATAATCTTCCGACTTTTTTTTATCTACTATCACCTGGCTTTTTAACGTGTGTTTTTTCTTTTTTCCTGAATAAAAATATCTTTGGTTTTTTTTGGCCGTTCAATAGGCGTTTCTGTAGCATCAATTAAAACAACTTCATAGTACATATCACTTTTTCACAAAGCTTTACGACCAGGAAGCGCAAAGTCAGGATGCTTAATGAGCACGTCTTCTATCCAACGAATATTCCTATAGCAAGCGCTTTCTGAAATCTGATAGGATGCTCCTACGTGAAAATAAGTTCTATATTCTCT
>JAUPVT010000010.1 GCA_030916885.1 Chlamydiota bacterium | reverse complement strand
TTTTTATCTTGGCTTTTCATTTAATACAGCATTCCCTATATGCCTTGCTTTAATAGTCTTTACAAGTTTTATAAGCCTTGCATTAGACAGCATAAAGGTAGCTATGAATGCACTTGCTCAAAAAAGCAGGGAGTACCTTACAAGAATTGCACAAGTAATTAGCAATATTTTTGAATCAATTTGTGCATTTATCAGTTCTTTTTCCCTGCAAGCAATCTATTCAAAAGAAAAAGCAAGAGCTTTTTCTTTTGATAAAAAATTGCCTATTAATTACGCTGTAATTACTAATACTGAGCCTTTTATTAAAGAAGCTCTTCAAATTCAAGAGGATGCTCGAATAATTAAACTTTCCGTTTCACAAAGAGAAATTCCTAAAATAGAAAAAAAAGCTAAAAAATCAGAAATTCTTTCTAAATTTAACCAACTTTGTACAGAACATCCGAATTATTCGTTAATATCTCAACAAAAAAATACCTATCTACCAATTCTTTCTAATCTTAAAATGCCATTTCAAATACCTCTTCCTATCTCTAAAAGACCAATAGCAATACCTAGAACTACTTTACCTAAATCCAATAGAAACCTTGAAACTCAAGGATTAATAATGACTTCTCCATCTATCTCTACACTAAATTCATCCTCAATAAGACTTGCAATGAGGGCTCTTAATTTAGCTAGATCCATAAAATAAATTCTTTTCAAATAACTTTTCTTTTAAATTTAAGAAAGGTTTCTTTACTAATTCTTTCATAATCTAATAAAAAAAAATATAATAATTGCTATTAGTTGAATTAAATCATTGATTTGCTATGAATAAGCTTATAAACTATTTTGATTTTTTAGGATCTTATATGGCTTTTTCTTCGCTTTCCATCCCCAACCTATGCTTCATAGATAATCTTTATCAAAAATTCATAGAAGATCCTTCCCAAATGGAGCCTTCCTGGCGTGCTTTTTTTCAAGGTATGCATGTAGGATTAAGCCAATCTACTATTGGATTATACCAGGAGCAAAGGATTAAGCATCTTATAGATTCTTATCGTAAATATGGTTATTTATTAGCTTTTTTTAATCCTCTTAAGTCCCCTTCTGATACTATTTATGAATTGGACCTTAAAACACTTGGATTTACAACAAGTGAGCTAAATGAGCCTTTTCCTACTTGTGATCTTTTAAAGAAAAAGCAAGCCCCCCTAAAAGAAATTCTTGATCTACTCAAAAAGATCTATTGCTCTAAGATTGGCATAGAATATATGAATCTTAGAAATCATGAATTAGAAACATGGATCCAAAATAGATTTGAATCTTCATTTAAGCTAGATAAACAGCAAAAATTACTTATTTTAGAAGATTTAAATAAAGCAGAGTTATTTGAATCTTTTCTGAATACAAAATATGTAGGACAAAAGCGCTTCTCTTTAGAAGGAGCAGAAACCCTGATCCCGATGTTATCATTTTTAATGGAACTAACCTCTTTAAGCAATATAGACGAAGTGGTCCTTGGTATGACCCATAGAGGTAGACTCAATGTGCTCGCTAATATTATTCATAAAGATTATTCCTCTATTTTTAGAGAGTTTGATGAAAATTATATTAATCAGGAGTTTGAAGGTTCTGGGGATGTAAAATATCATCAAGGCGCACAAGGAACCTTTACCACCTCTTTAGGAAAAAATATCTTAGTTACCCTTGCTGCAAATCCTAGCCATCTTGAATCAGTAGATCCTGTAGTAGAAGGAATAAGTTATGCGAAATCAATAATTAGTAAAAAAGATGTAATTTCTGTCCTCATTCATGGAGATGCTTCTTTTAGTGGACAGGGTGTGGTTTATGAAACCATGCAACTTTGTAAATTAAATGGTTATCAAACAAGAGGCACCATTCATTTTATTATCAATAATCAAATTGGCTTTACTACAAACCCTGAAGAAGCACGCTCTACTCTTTATTGTTCAGACCTTGCAAAAATATTTAATTGCCCTGTTTTTCATGTAAATGCAGAAGACCCTGAAGGGTGTATACAAGCTACTATTCTTAGCATGGAAATACGCCTTAAGTTTGGATGCGATGTATTTATCGACCTTAATTGTTATCGTAAATACGGTCATAATGAAAACGATGAACCTCTTTTTTCTCAACCACTTCTCTATACTAAAATTAAAGAGAGAAAATCTATTCGCACTATATTTGCCCAAAGCTTGCTTCAAGAAAACATAATCCAAGAAAAGGATATAAAAAGTTTAGAAGAGGGCTTTAAAAAACAACTCCAAGAAGCTTTTCAAAAAACATCTCCTCCTATTACTAAGAAAAAACTGCAAGTGCCTATTTCTTTATCCGATATGGATACTAGGGTCCCTTTAAAAGTGTTAGGAGAGATCGGTAAAGGGCTTTATGTTTATCCAAAAAACTTAAATCTTAATCCCAAAATTAAACGACTTCTTCAAGAAAGAAAGCAAATGTTGCAAAGCGATCCTAAATTATCTTCTTTAAATTGGGGAGGAGCAGAACAACTCGCCTATGCAAGCCTACTAGCTCAGAAAATCGCTTTGCGATTTTCTGGTCAGGATGCTTGCCGGGGAACGTTTTCTCATAGACATGCTGTACTTATTGATCAACTCAATGAAAAACGCTATTTTCCACTTGATCATATTACAGAATCCCAAGCTAAATGTACATTTCTCAATTCCCCTTTATCAGAATATGCTGTTCTAGGGTTTGAGTTTGGATTTAGTTTAGCTTCTAAAGCATTAGTGATTTGGGAAGCACAGTTTGGTGATTTTGCAAATGGCGCTCAGATTATTCTCGATCAGTATTTAGCCTCTTCAGAGCAGAAATGGGGGATAATATCTAATCTGGTTTTGATGCTTCCTCATGGTTATGAAGGCCAAGGTCCGGAGCACTCCTCAGCTCGTATAGAGCGTTTTTTGCAATTAGCTGCTCAAGATAATTTAAGAGTGGCTAATTGCTCCACCCCTGCACAGATTTTTCATCTTTTGCGAGCTCAAGCTCTATGTCCTATAAAAAAACCTTTGGTTCTTTTTACCCCTAAAGCTTTATTGCGCAATGATGAATGTAGATCTAGCTTAAATGATCTTATAGAAGAAAGGTTTTATGAAGTTCTAGAAGACCCCTGGTTAGAAAAAGATGCTAAGTTGCTATTGTTTTGCAGTGGAAAAATCTATTACGATCTTGTTCAAGTGAAAAAAAAACAAAATCGAAAATGCGCAATCATACGTCTAGAGCAGCTGTATCCTTTCCCTAAAAATATCATCCAAAAAATTTTAGCCAAACACCCTAATGCTAGCTGTCGTTTTGTACAGGAAGAGCCTAGAAACATGGGTGCTTGGGAATCTTTGCGCTTTGAATTTGATGAGCTACTTGGAACAAAAAGCTCAATCGAGTATATCGGAAGACAAAGAAGTGCATCGCCTGCTGTAGGCTCGTATGCCGTACATAAACAAGAATTAGAAGAGCTACTTAAAAAAGCTTTTGCTTAAATTAAGGTAATCAATGCCAAGCGAGATTAAAGTCCCTAATATGGGAGAGTCTGTTTCTGAAGCAACCGTTAGCAGCATCCTTAAATCATCTGGTAGCTTCGTCAAACAAGGTGATGAGATCTTAGAATTAGAAACAGATAAAGTAAATCAGGTTTTATACGCGCCTGAAACCGGAGAATTAACTTTGCAAGTACAAAAAGGAGATATCATCAAAATAGGGCAAGTAATTGGCACAATCAATCCTCAAGCTGTAGATCAAACATCCAAATCTTCTGATAAAGAATCACCTAAGCTACCAGAACCAGCTTTTCTTCCTTCTTCTTGTAATGGAACAGCCAAATTTACCAAGGCTGATTTTATTTCTAGCTTGCAACAACCAGCAGCTTCTACTCAGCCAACTCCTATCGTAGAAAAAGAAACAAACACCTCTCGTAAAAAGATGAGCTCTTTACGCAAAATCATTGCGCAAAAGCTGGTAGAAGTTAAGAACACAACAGCCATGTTAACCACCTTTAACGAGGTAGATATGAGCAGTGTAATGTCTATTAGACAAAAAGAGCAGGAATCTTTTCAAAAAAAATACGGCACTAAACTGGGTTTCATGTCTTTTTTTATCAAAGCCTGTGTTGCAGCTTTAAAAGAGATTCCTGAAGTTAATGCTTACATCGATAAGGAGGATATAGTCCTGATTCAAAGCTATGATATTTGTGTTGCTGTTTCCACAGATCGTGGCTTAATGGTTCCTGTCATTAGATCTTGTGAACAGCATAGTTTTGGAGAAATTGAAATACAACTGAGCACTTTTGCTAAAAAAGCACGAGATGGATCCATCAGCGTAGATGATTTAAAAGGAGGCAGCTTCACAATTACCAATGGAGGTATTTTTGGATCTCTTTTATCAACACCTATTCTTAATCCCCCCCAAAGTGCAATTTTAGGGATGCACTCCATTGTTAAACGCCCTGTTGTTATCAATGATGAGATTGTTATCCGGCCTATGATGTATCTAGCGCTTAGCTATGATCATCGACTAATTGACGGTAAACAAGCCGTGCTTTTTTTAAAGCATATTAAGCAAATGCTCGAAGAACCTTCCCGTTTACTCCTCGACTTATAAGGAAGCTATGGACTCATTTGATCTGATTGTCATTGGCGCTGGGCCTGGCGGGTATATAGCTGCAATAAGAGCTGCTCAATTAGGATTAAAAACAGCCTGCATCGACAAACGAAAAGAGCTAGGAGGAACTTGTCTAAATGTAGGTTGTATTCCTTCTAAATCACTTTTATCTTCCTCTGAATTATTATGGAATATAAAAGAAACAAGCACTGAAAATGGAATTATTCTCGCTCAACCATCAATTAATTTTAAACAAATGATGACCCGTAAAATACAAATCATCCAATCTTTTAGCGAAGGAATTACCAACTTATTTAAAAAACACAAAATTAGTTCCTATATAGGAGAAGCTAGTTTTCTATCTCCTACTGAAGTCTTAGTTAAAAATGCAAGTAAAACAACGCCATTACAAGCTCGATTTATTCTTATCGCTACAGGCTCAGAGCCTATCGGACTTCCCTTTTTGCCTTTTGACGAGAAACAAGTTCTTTCCTCTACAGGAGCATTGTCTCTTGAAGCAATTCCTAAAGATCTACTCATAATAGGTGCAGGTGTAATTGGGGTAGAGTTAGGGTCTGTCTACAATAGATTAGGAACTAAAATACAAATTATTGAATTCCTTGATCAAATTTGCACCGGATTTGATCACCAATTTAGTTTAGAGCTTAAAAAATCTCTGGAAAAACAAGGGGTTGAGTTTCATCTCTCTTCTAAAGTAATGGATGCAAAAATTGCGCTCAATCAAATTTCTTTGCAAGTAGAACAAACTCAAAATACACAGTCTTTTTCAGCAGAAAAAGTTTTGGTTGCCATTGGAAGAAAGCCTTATACTCAAGAACTTGGTCTTGAAAAGGTAGGAGTAAAACTATCTCCAAAAGGGTTTATTGAAACCGATGGAATCTTTCGCAGCAATATCTCGAATATTTTTGCTATTGGGGATGTCATTGAGGGCCCTATGCTTGCACATAAAGCATCTGAAGAAGGGATTGCAGCAGTTGAAATTATAGCAGGACATAAGCCTCAGCTTAACTATATGGCTATTCCCAACGTTGTCTATACCCATCCAGAAATGGCATCGGTGGGATTAACAGAAGAAGAGGCTAAAAAATATCATCTTACACCAAAAACAGGAAACTTTCACTTTAAAGCCAACTCAAGAGCAAAATGCACAGGAGAAATACAGGGGTTTGTAAAAATTATTGCTGAAGAAAAAAGCGATAGGATTATAGGAGTACATATTATAGGGGCACATGCGTCTGAGCTAATTGCAGAAGCAGCTATTGCTATACAAAAAAGCTTATGTATAAAAGACTTGATTAACACTCCCTATGCTCACCCTACTTTATCAGAGGCGATAAGAGAAGCTGC